>NZ_JBFBBE010000520.1:0-1000 GCF_040682555.1 Streptomyces sp. NPDC051172 | reverse complement strand
GGTCGCCGTCGCCGTGCCAGGCGGGGCCCGCGCCGGGGGAGCCCGGGTGCAGCGGGGCGAACCGCTCGCCGCGCATCCCGACGACGGCCTGCGCGTTCGCGATCGCAGCCTCGATCTTGCGCCGGTTCCGGATGATGCCGGGGTCCGCCAGCAGCGCCTCGACCTCCGCGTCCCCGAACGCCGCGACGGCATCCACGTCGAATCCCGCGAACACCTGACGGAACCGCGGCCGTTTGGCCAGGACGGTCCGCCAGCTCAGGCCCGACTGGAACGCCTCGAGCACGAGGCGCTCGAACAGGCCCTGCTCGTCCGTGACGGGCAGGCCCCACTCCGTGTCGTAGTACTCCCGCAGCAGCGGATCCCGTGCCGCCCACGGCGGGCGGGCTCGCCCGTCCTCACCCACGACGACGCCACTCGGCGGCGCCTGTCGCCCGCCCGCCGGTGGATCCTCGGCGGGGGTGGGGAGGCCGTCGTCGGCGTGGTGCGCGCTCATGCCCCCGAGCCTAGGAGCGGCCCCGGACATCCGGAGCCGGAACGTGACGCCCGGGGACGCCACGCCGTCTGCGGACACCTGTGCAGGAGGCACGGCCGGACCTCGTCACTCGAGCCGCCCGGCCCGCAGCCGCCACGTGTGGTCGCACCGGGCCGCTACGGCGGGGTCGTGCGTCACGATCACGATCGCCCGCCCCGGCTGGGACATGGAGCGGAAGAGCCCCATCACCTCGTCGGTGCGCTCCTCGTCCAGGGCGCCCGTCGGCTTGTCGGCGAGCAGCAGGGAGGGCCCCATGATCACAGCTCGGGCGATGGCCACGCGCTGGCGCTCGCCGCCGGAGAGCCGGCCGACGGGGTGTTGGAGACGGTCTCCGAGCCCGAGGCGCGTCAGAAGCTCGGCGGCCATGGTGCGGCGCTCGCGCTTCGCCGGGCGCGGCTGCGCGTAGAGCAGCGGCAGGGCCGCGTTGTCCACGGCGGTCGCCCGATCGATGAGCAGATGGTCCTGGAG
>NZ_JBFBBE010000519.1:0-1001 GCF_040682555.1 Streptomyces sp. NPDC051172 | reverse complement strand
AGGTGATGGTGCCGAGCGGGCCGTAGTCGGCGTAGACGGTGTCGCCCTCGTACACCCACATCGGGCGGGTGAAGGAGCCGGCGAGCACGATCTCACCGGCCTCGAGCGCGTCCCCGTGCCCGGCGATGCGGTTGGCCAGCCAGTGCACGCCGTTGGCCGGGTGGTTCAGCACGCCCGCGGCCACCCCGGTCTCGATGATCTCCTCGTTGCGGGAGAGGATGCCGGAGACCCATCGCAGGTCCACGTCGTGCACGCCCACGGGGCGGCCGCCGATCACCAGGGAGCCCAGGGCGGCGTTGTCCGAGATGGTGTCCGTGATGGTGCGCCCGGCCATCTCGATGCGCGAGTCCAGCACCTCCAGCGCGGGCACCACGTACTCGGTGGCGCGCACCACGTCCATCAGGTTCAGGCCGGGCCCGCGCAGCTCGTCCCGCAGCACGAACGCCAGCTCCATCTCGATGCGCGGATGGGTGTACTTCTTCCACTCGTACACGTGGCCGGACTCGAACACCTGGTCGTCGAAGATCACGCCGTAGTCCGGCTCGTCGATCCCGGTCGCGTCCTGCATGGCCTTGGAGGTCAGGCCGATCTTGTGGCCCACCTTGCGGCGGCCCGCCTCGACCTGGCGCTCGGCCCAGATGCGCTGGACGGCGTACGAGTCCTCGATCTCCATCTCCGGGTAGCGCGCGGTCAGCCGCGGCACGGGCACTCGGTCGATGCCCGCGCGGTGCAGCTCGTCGGCGATCTTGACGTGGGTCTCGTGGTCCAGCACAGCGGTCTCCTTCACGACGACGGGCAGGGGCCTGCCCTTGATCGTATACGATTGCGCGGCTCGGCCCCTGGTCCCGTCGCCATCCTGTCACCGGCGGGACACCCCTGCTCCCCATGCTTCGAGGCGGGAAATCGAGCTCGAACTGGCCCTCCCGGCTCGAATGAGGTGGATTTTCCGCATCGAACGGCGTGGGGCGGGGGGACGCGGAGGGTGGCAGGGAGTGCGGCCG
>NZ_JBFBBE010000518.1:0-1002 GCF_040682555.1 Streptomyces sp. NPDC051172 | reverse complement strand
GCTGCGATCGCTTTCATCGTCTGCCCTGCCTGGTACTCGGCCACAATGGCCCGCTCCGTCTCAGTAGGCAGGTGCTTCCCTTTGCACGCCGATCGCGGAGGCTGCGGCACGTGTCGCGGCGCAGCACCTCTGATCTGCCCTCGGGCCTCTGCCACCAGGCCATCGAGTTGGCGGACTGTCTCGTCTTGATTGCAGTAAGTCCGTAGGAGCCCCACCAGTCAGAAGGACCGGTCCATATGGACCGGGCCTTCGTCGTCGTCGGGCTCCCGTGCGGTGTGCACGCCGGGGTACGCGGCGCGCTCGACCGCCGTGAGTGTGGGTTCCACCGCACGGCTCTCCCGCGCCGAGGCGACGGCGGCCTCGAGCACCGCCATCACGGCGACGGCCTGGTCCGGGGTGGCGGGGTCGCTGCGCGGGCGGCCGAGGATCGCGTCGCGCACGCCCGCGTAGGACCGCTGCTGGGCTCCGGTCGGCGCGGGGACGCGCTCGATGTTCCCCTCCCCGTCGTGCAGGAGGATCGGGTCGGGGTCGACACCCCAGCCCTCGGCGCCGGGGAGCAGACCCGCGCGCAGCTGCCCCTCCTGCTGATCCGGCAGTTCCTTCACCGCGGAGCCGCGCGTGCCGTGGACCGCGAAGCGCGGGCTGCCGCCGGCCACGAGCATCGACGCCTGCAGGACCACGCGCCGGCTCGGGTACTGCAGCACGCAGTGCGCCCAGTCCTCGACCGGGGCGCCGGGGCGCAGGGCCGCGAGGTCGGCGTCCACGCGTTCGGGGACGCCGAAGAGCAGGAGCGCCTGGTCGACCAGGTGCGGTCCGAGGTCGAACCAGATGCCGCCCCCGGGCACCGCGGCTTCCCGCCAGCGGTCCCGGACGGTGGGGCGAAAGCGGTCGATGCGGGACTCGAGATGGACGACGTCCCCGTGGCGGCCGGAGCGGACGAGCTCGGCGACGCCCTGGAAGTCGCTGTCGAAGCGGCGGTTCTGGACCAGGCGCAGCACTCGC
>NZ_JBFBBE010000517.1:0-1006 GCF_040682555.1 Streptomyces sp. NPDC051172 | reverse complement strand
GCCGGCCTCGTTCACGACGGTGAGCAGGGCGTTGGGGTTGCGGACGGCCAGGGTGGTCTCCTGGGCCGGCAGCAGCAGGTGCACGGGATCCTGGCCGTGGCCGTAGACGACGGCGGGGATCAGGCCGGCACGGCGGGCCTGGCGGGCGGCACCCTTGCCGAAGTCGGTGCGGCGGGTGACCTTGATCTTGAGCTGGTCAGACATGATGCGTCCTCCTGTGGGGGTCTCGGCCGCGCGGCCGGGGGCGGCGCGGGATGCGGCCAGGAGGGGGCTTCAGTGCCGCAGCGGGCCAGCATGCTGACACGCGGCGGCGGCCTCGTCGATCACGGAGCGCGCGCTCCCTCGCCTGGGCAACCTGGACAGGATAGCACCGACGCCGGCGGGCCGGCTCAGACGCCCGCGCGCCGGGACCGCTCCACGATGCGGTCCAGCTTGCGGCGGTGAGCCCGCTCACCCGCAGACACGCCGTGGGATTCGTCGTCCTCCTGGGCGCTCAGCAGCAGGCCGCAGCCGAGCACGATGGCACCGAAGATCGTGATGAACACCACACCGAGCGGAAGGGAGGTGACCAGGATGATGACCGCGGCGGCCTCGACGGCCACCCGCGACGGCGATCGGTGCGTCCGGGCGAAGGGCCGCAGGCACAGCCACAGGTAGGCGCCCACCACCACGATCAGGAACGGCCAGCCGCCCTCCACCAGCAGCCCCAGATAGGAGTTGTGGAAGAACATGGACACGTTGTCCAGCTCCACGAATGCTGTGGAGAGGCCCTGGCCGAAGAACGAGGTGTCGGCCACCTTCTCCGCGGACGCCTGCTGGATCTCGGCCCGGAACCAGTCCGTGCCGGTGCGGTCTCCGAAGATGCCGAGGTCGGCCAGGTTCTCCTCGGCCCAGCTGACGAACCAGCCCATGACGACGGCGAGTGCCATACGGAGGACCCGCCCCAGGTAGGGGCTCACGAGGATCCACACGACGGCGCAGAGCAGACCGGCTATCGAGGTCCGCG
>NZ_JBFBBE010000516.1:0-1006 GCF_040682555.1 Streptomyces sp. NPDC051172 | reverse complement strand
GCCCGCCGTCCCCCCCGGCCTGCCCCACGTGGACCTGCTGCGCCTGCGGGACCGCCTCGAGTCGGCCGAGCGTGCCCGGCTCGACGCGATCGAGGACCACCTGCAGACCCGCGTGCGGCCGCACCTGACCCGGTATTGGGACGCCGAGGAGTTCGCATTCGACCTGCTGCCGGGCCTGGCCGAGCTGGGTCTGGGGCGCCTCGTCCTGGACGGCTCGTCCTCGCTGTTCCAGCAGCTCGTGCACGCGGAGATCGCCCGTGTGGACCTGTCCCTGTCCGCCCTCGTGGGCATCCACAACGAGCTCAACCTCGGCATGATCGCCGGCCTGGGCTCGGAGCGGCAGAAGGCCACGTGGCAGGGGCGCCTCGAATCCTTCGATGCCCTGGGCGCGTTCTGCCTCACCGAGCCGGACCACGGCTCGGACATCGCCGGCGGCCTCGCCACCACCGCCACCCGCAACGGCGACGAGTGGGTCATCCGCGGCGCCAAGCGCTGGATCGGGGCCGGCACGATCGCCGACGTCGCGCTCGTCTGGGCGCGCGACACCACCGACGGCGAGATCAAGGGCTTCGTGGTGCCCACCGACACCCCCGGCTACGAGGCCACCAAGATCAGCGGGAAGATGGGCCTGCGGATCATGCAGAACGCGGACATCACCCTGGACGTGCGCCTGCCCACGGACGCGATCCTGCCCGGCGCCACCACCTTCGCCGCCACCCGTGCCCTGCTGCGCGACTCGCGCATGTGGGTCGGCTGGCAGGGCGTCGGCGCGCAGATGGGCGTGCTGGACGTGCTGCGCTCCTACGCGCTGCGGCGGGAGCAGTTCGGTCGCCCGCTGGCCGCGTTCCAGCTCATCCAGGCCCAGATCGCCGAGGTCGCCGGCAACCTGGCCGCCTCCGCCGGGATGATGCTCCAGGTGGACGCCCTGCGGCAGGAGGGGCGGATGGAGATGATGCACGCGGCGATGGCCAAGGCCACCTCGACCCGGCTGGCCCGGTCCTCGGCG
>NZ_JBFBBE010000515.1:0-1007 GCF_040682555.1 Streptomyces sp. NPDC051172 | reverse complement strand
GGCCCGCTACGCGGGCTAGTGGAGCCCTGCGGGCCCAGGCCTCCCGGTCCCTCATCCCAGAAAACCCGCCGCCCTCCGCCCCCACGCTGCGACATTGGCCCAGCGGTACGGGACCCCTCGGAATCCGAGGCGTCTCGTGTGCTGGCCCTAGGACTCGCCGTGCACTGGCGGTCCCTCGCCCGGCGGTTCGGACGATTCGGGAGGGGTGTCACCGCGCCCTCATGATTGGCAGCACAGAGGGCTGTAGACGCTGGAGATTCACGCTGTGACCTCGTGCCGCCCACCTGGAACGCGCCAGGCGGGCAGGACGCGGCCCCTCGTGAAGAAGGGGCCACTAGGTCACGCGGGGCCGGAGAACACCCGCCAGAGGGGCACGAACACGGTGGGGCCGATCCTGCGGCGCTGGCGAGCGGCCCACAGGTCCGCCGCCCACTCCGCGCCCGTCTCGTGGACCCGGTGCGTGCCGCGTGCGTCACGGATCGTGTGCGCGTGGATCGTCCCGTCAGGGCCGACCATCACCCCGGCGTGCAGGTCACCGTGTGCGTCTCGTGCAGCCTGGGCCAGCGGGGCCGGGTCCGCGTCAGGGTGCGCGCCGACCTGGGCCAGCAGTCGGGCCGCCTTGTCGTGGTGGGAGCCGCCCATGCTCACATCGCCCCCGTGGTGGGAACGGCGTGGGGGAGGGTCAGGAACCGTGTCCACGTCTCGGAGCGGCCCAGCGCGTCCATGAAGGCGTTGGCCGGCTCCGTGACCCGTACGAGCGCGTCGACCTCGTCTAGGGCGCGCTCAAGCTCGGCCCGGCACTCGGCATCGGTGAGGTGGTTCATCACATCGCCCCCGTGAAGATCGACGGCCAGGAGAGCATGAAGAAGCCCGCCACCGTGACCGCCGTGTAGGTGACGGCGCGGGCGACGGGCTGGAGAAGCTGGGGGAGGGTACGGGTAGGCTGGTTCACGGCGTCACGTCCTTGATCACGTGGTGTCCATGCCCCGGGCGGCTGCAACCGCGCC
>NZ_JBFBBE010000514.1:0-1009 GCF_040682555.1 Streptomyces sp. NPDC051172 | reverse complement strand
CCACCGCCGTCGTCGTGGATGCTGACGAGCATGAAGCCGGGCCGGGGCTGGTCCTGCCGCACGGAGGCCGTGACGGTGGTCCCGACGGGGGTGTGCTTGGCCGCGTTGGAGAGCAGGTTGCCGACCACGCGGGCCAGCTGCGACCGGTCGCCGGTGACGGACCGCTGGGCGCCCGGCTCCGCCCCCTCGGGCAGGTCCACCACCCACGTGTGGTCCGGCCACGCCGCGCGGGCGTCCATCACGCACTCGAGGACCACCTCGGACAGGTCCACCTGTTCGGCCAGCGCCACCTCCCCGGAGGGTTCCAGGCCCATGGCCCGGCCGCGCGAGACGGACTCGAGCCGTTCGAGCAGGAGCATGTCGTCCACGAGGGTGGCCATCCGGTCGGCCTGGAACAGCACCCGGCCGAGCGACCGCCGGCCGGTCGCGGAGAGCTCCTCCGTCATCGCGATCATCTCGGCGTAGCCGCGCACCGAGGCGAGCGGCGTGCGCAGCTCGTGGGAGGCGTCCGCCATGAACCGGCGCATGTGCTGCTCCTGCACGCGGCGCTGCTCCAGGGCCGCCTCGACCGAGCCGGTGAACCGGTCGAGCGCCTGAGCGACGACGGCCACTTCGTCCGGCCCCTGCAGGAGCCGAGGCGGCATGCGTGAATCCTCCGGGTCGAGCCCGGCGTGGACCATGTCCGCCTGGGCGACCCGCTCGGCGACGGCGGCGACCTCGCGCAGCGGGGCCAGTCCCCGACGCAGCCACAGGGTCACCAGGATCGCGGTGGTGAGGACGGTGACGGACAGTCCGACGGCGACCGCGAGCAGCGCCTGCCGTGCGACGTCGGACATGGCGCCCGTCGGCGCCCCCACCACGAGCACCTGGTCCGCGGCCACCCAGGGGCCCGGCGCGCTCAGCAGTTGGGCCTGGACGCGATAGGAGACGTCACCGACGACGGCGTCCAGCATCGGCCCGCCCGGCCGGTCCCGGAGGGCATGCAGAAGGTCATTGGCCTCCCGCGCCG
>NZ_JBFBBE010000513.1:0-1010 GCF_040682555.1 Streptomyces sp. NPDC051172 | reverse complement strand
GGCCCGCCCTCACCGCCCTGACGAAGGCCGCCGCCGCCCTGGACGCGGGCGGCCACGCGGTCGAGGACTTCTCCCCCTACTACGGCGAGGACTACCACCGGGACTTCCGCACGGTGTGGACCGCCGGGCTGCTCCGGGCGCCGCTGCCGGAGGACGCCGAGGCGCACGTGGGCGCGGTGGCCGCGCACTTCCTGCGCACGGCCCGGGGCGCAGGGCGCGCCGAGATCGACGACGCCGCCCACCGGCTCGAGGAGTGGTCGCGCGGGGTGCGGGCGCAGTTCGCCGCCGTCGACGTGGTGATGACCCCGGTGCTGGCCACCGCGCCCCCGCCGGTCGGCCACTTCCTGGCGATGGAGCCCGAGGCCAACTACGAGGCGCAGTGCGCGTTCACGCCCTACACCTCGATGGTCAACGTGCTCGGCCTGCCCGCGGTCGCGGTCCCCGTGCTCCGGGACGAGCGGGGCCTGAACTGGTCCGTCCAGCTCATCGGCCGGCCCGGCACGTCCGCGCCCCTGCTCGCCCTGGCCGCGCACCTCGAGCTGCTGCTGGCCGGCTGAGCCGGCCGGTCAGGTCGAGGTGTAGTCGCTCACGGACATGCCGGCGATCACCAGGATCACGAGGAACACGACGGCGAGCAGCAGCAGCGCGAGGGACACGTAGTTCATCACGAGGCCGGCGATCGCCATGCCGCGGCCGTGGGGCTCGCGCTTGAGGCCCAGGTGTCCGAGGACCACGCCCACGATCGGCGGGAGGAGGAACGTGAACCCGCCCACCACGGAGATGATGCCGAGGATCATGGATGCCACCGAGCGGCCGATGCCCTCGGTCTGGCCGGGCTGCAGCGGGGCTCCGAAGCCGTAGCCGGGCGTGCCCTGCCCGTAGCCGTAGGCGGGGACGGTGGTCGCGTCCTGGCCGTACCCGTACGGCTGCCCGTAGGCGGGGCGGGTCTGCTCCTCCTGCTCGGCGTACGAGGGGGCCTGGTCCCAGGCGGTGCGGTCGGCGTCGCCGGG
>NZ_JBFBBE010000512.1:645-1010 GCF_040682555.1 Streptomyces sp. NPDC051172 | reverse complement strand
GCAACGGACACCCCCAGTCGTTCGCGAGCGTGCGGGTGGACTACGCCAAGGCCGCCGGCCGGTCCCGGCGCATCGTGATCCCCACCCCGTTGCCCTTGAAGACCCTGGCGGGCTTCTGGATCGGCACGGTGACCCCCATCCCGGTCGCGGTGGCACTGCCCCTGGCCGCATCCCTCGCCGAGGAGGCGGTCGTGGAGGACCGCTCGGTCCGCGACCTCATCCCGGACCCGCCGGGCGGGCTGACCTCCTACATGGATGCCGTGCGGCTGGCGCTGCAGCGGGAGAAGGAGGGTCCCCTGGACGTCACCTTCGACGCGGACATCCAGAGCTCCGCGGACCCGGCCGCCCCCCTGCCCTCGGATCCC
>NZ_JBFBBE010000512.1:0-635 GCF_040682555.1 Streptomyces sp. NPDC051172 | reverse complement strand
GGCCGGCACCACGGTCTACACGGACGAGCGCGAGCGCGAGTCCGACCTGCCCGCGCAGGAGGTGTGGCCGGTGATCGAGTCGGTGGGCGGCGCGAACGGATGGTATTCCACCCCGCTGCTGTGGAAGATCCGCGGGCTGATGGACAAGCTGGTCGGCGGGCCCGGCCTGACCCGCGGCCGGCGGGACCCGGACCACCTGCGACGCGGCGACGCCGTGGACTGGTGGCGGGTGGAGGACGTGGAGCCGGGGCGGCGGCTGACGCTGCGGGCGGAGATGAAGGCCGGCGGGCGGGCCTGGCTGCAGCTGAGCACCGAACCGCGGGAGGGCGGCGGCTCCGTCTACCGCCAGCGGGCGGTCTTCATGCCGGACGGCCTGCTCGGACGCGCCTACTGGACCGCCATCCTGCCCTTCCACGCCGTGGTGTTCCCGGAGATGGCCGCGAACATCCTGGCCGAGGCCCAGCGCCGGCACGACGGCGGCGAGCGTCCCCGCAGCCGCGGCCTGCTGCGGCCGCTGGTGGACCGCCTGCCCCTGCGTCGCAACCCGTTGGACAGGCGAGCGCGCGACGCCGACGGCGCTCAGTCGCAGGACTGACCGTCGGGGCCACGCCCCCAGCGGGACCGGGGGTGTGCCC
>NZ_JBFBBE010000511.1:0-1011 GCF_040682555.1 Streptomyces sp. NPDC051172 | reverse complement strand
CCCGTGGCAACCGCTCCGCCGTCACATGCGAGCTCAAGTGCGGCAACGCGTGCGCCCATCCGGTGCCCAACACCTCGGCGAACCCGACCTTCCAGCAGATCGCGGAGACCGCCATCTCGCGCCGCTCCGCCCTGGTCGGCGGCACCGGCCTCGCCGCCGCCGTCGTCATCGGCTCCCAGGTGGCCCAGGCCCCCGAGGCGCTCGCGGACAACGGCCGGCGCCCGACCGGCGGAGGCAAGCTCCCCTTCGAGCCCATCGCGCCGGTGAGCCGCACCGTGGACACCATGACCGTGCCGGAGGGCTACGACTGGGGCACCGTGATCCGCTGGGGCGACCCGCTGTTCGCCGACTCCCCGGAGTTCGACATCGAGCACCAGACCGGTGCGTCGCAGGCCGCCCAGTTCGGCTACAACAACGACTACCTGAACATCATCTCCGACGGCGGCAACGACCGCTCCGGCTACCTCGTCTCCAACCACGAGTACACCAACGAGAACATCATGTTCTCCCCGGAGTACATCGCCTCGAACTTCGAGGACGTCGTCGACGTCGGCCTCCAGGCCCACGGCCTGTCCATCGTGGACCTCAAGCGCGCCAAGCGCGGCGCGCAGTGGGAGTACGTCCGCGGGGGCCGCCGCAACCGCCGCATCACCGGCACCACCGAGTTCGAGGTCCGCGGCCCGGCCGCCGGCCACGCGCTGCTCACGACCGTCGAGGACCCGACCGGCACCCGCGTGCTGGGCACCCTGAACAACTGCGCCGGCGGCACCACCCCGTGGGGCACGGTGCTCTCCGGCGAGGAGAACTTCAACCAGTACTTCAAGGGTCGCGGCACCGCCGAGGAGAAGCGCTACGGCATCTCCGCCTCCGCCACCAGCCGCGGCTGGGAGAAGGTCCACGACCGCTTCGACCTGACCAGGCCCGGCTATGAGAACGAGGCCAACCGCTTCGGCTGGGTCGTCGAGATCGACCCCGAGGACCCGACCTCCACGCCCGTGAAGCACACCCTCC
>NZ_JBFBBE010000510.1:0-1012 GCF_040682555.1 Streptomyces sp. NPDC051172 | reverse complement strand
TCGAGGACGTCGAGCTCAAGGACTCGGTGTTCGCCGAGGTGGAGAAGGTGGTCGGCCCGGACACCCTGCTGTGCAGCAACACCTCCACGCTGCCCATCACCCTGCTGCAGGGCCCGCGGGAGCGACCCCAGGACTTCATCGGCCTGCACTTCTTCTCCCCGGTGGACCGGATGAGGCTCGTGGAGATCATCCGTGGTGAGCAGACCTCCCAGCGCACGGTGGAGCGCGCCTACGACCTGGTGCAGCAGATCCGCAAGCTGCCCATCCTGGTCAACGACGGGCGCGGCTTCTACACCTCCCGCGTCTACGGCACGCTCGTGCTCGAGGCCGCGGCCCTCGTGGAGGAGGGCGTCGACGCGCGGCGGATCGAGCGGGCG
This sequence comes from Streptomyces sp. NPDC051172, assembly GCF_040682555.1. Classification (NCBI taxonomy): domain Bacteria; kingdom Bacillati; phylum Actinomycetota; class Actinomycetes; order Kitasatosporales; family Streptomycetaceae; genus Streptomyces; species Streptomyces sp. NPDC051172. Next base: position 635 of record NZ_JBFBBE010000510.1, on the reverse strand, counting down.
GCCCGCCACGCCGGCTTCCCGGCCGCCCCGCTGGCCATGATGGACGAGGTCTCCCTGACCCTGATCCAGCACATCCGCCGCGAGGAGGAGAAGGCCGTCGCCGAGGCCGGCGGTGAGCGTCCGGTGCGTCCGGGCGAGCGCGTGGTGGAGCGCATGGTGGACGAGTTCGGCCGCCCGGGCCGCGCTCAGGGCGCCGGCTTCTACGAGTACCCGGAACAGGGCCCCAAGCACCTGTGGCCGGGCCTGGCCGAGCACTTCGCCACCGGGGCGGACGTGCCCGAGCAGGACCTGCAGGACCGCCTGCTGTACCGCATGGCCATCGAGACGGCCCGCTGCTTCGACGACGGCGTCCTCACCGACGCCCCCTCGGCGAACCTCGGCGGCGTGTTCGGCATCGGCTTCCCGCCGCACACCGGCGGGCCCGTGACGTTCATGACGCACCGCGAGGGCGGACCGGCCGCGTTCGTAGCCCGCGCCGACGAGCTGGCCGACCGCTACGGCGAGCGGTTCCGTCCCGGCGACACCCTCCGGCGGCTGGCCGAGCGCGGCGAGGGGCCGGGCCGATGAGCGCCGCACCGCTGGCCGGGGTGCGCGTGGAGACCATCGCCCTGAACCAGCCCGGGCCCGTCGCCGCA
>NZ_JBFBBE010000509.1:0-1012 GCF_040682555.1 Streptomyces sp. NPDC051172 | reverse complement strand
CGCATGCCCTGGCTCGTCACGCGCGACACCCCGGCGCTGCGTCACATGGCAGACCTCGCCGAGGCCCTGCACCGGTCCGTGCATCTGGTGGCCCAGGTCGCAGGGACCCGCGGACCCGAGGCGGACCGTGCCGCCCGTGAGCTCGAGGAGCTCGACTCGTCCTCGAGCGCCACCCTCATGGCCTTCCTCACCGCGCTGCGCAGCGCCTACGTGACTCCGCTGCCCCGTCAGGACCTCTACCGGCTGGCCAGCGGCGTGCACGCGGCCACCCGGCGCGTCGTGTCGGCGGGCGTGCTGATCCAACGGGCCGACCTCGAAGAGCTGCCGACGCACGCCCTCGACGTCCTCGAGACCGTGGGCCGGCAGGCCGAGCTGCTCGCCCGCAGCGCCGCCGAGATGCGCGACCTCGACGCCCTGGAGGCCACGTGGATGCAGCTGCTGCGCGCCTCCCGCCGCACGGAGCGGATCATGGTCGAGTGGCTCGCCGACCTCGGCATGGACCTGCTGCAGCGCGACTACAACCGCCAGCGCGAGGTCGCCTGGGCGCTGCACGCGGCGCTCGAGGCCCTCTCCCACGTGAACATGGACCTGGGCATGGTGCTCGTCCGTGAGTCCTGAGCCGGTGGAGGCGCCGTGACCGCGGGGCTCGCCGTCGTCCTCGTGCTGCTGTGCGCCGTCGGCGCGCTGATGGGGTTCCGCGACGCCCCCAACGCCGCGGCGCTGCCTGTCCGGTACCGGGCGCTGACCCCGCGCGGGGCCCTCCTCCTGACCGGGGCGGTCAACACCGTGGGCGCCCTGCTGGGCATCGGGCTCATCACGCTGAGCGTGCACTACTTCACCTCGCCCGCGGTGCGCAGCGAGATCGGCCCCCTGGCCGTGGGCGTGTCCTGCGCGGTGACCCTCGTGTGGGGTCTGCTGCTGTGGTGGCGGCGCCTGCCCAGCTCCAGCACGCACGCGCTGATCTCCGCGCTGGCGGGCAGCCACCTCGCCGTGCGCCTGAGTCTGGACGTCG
>NZ_JBFBBE010000508.1:0-1012 GCF_040682555.1 Streptomyces sp. NPDC051172 | reverse complement strand
GACGCCGTCGTGCTGACCACCATGCCCTCCATGACCGACGCCCACCGGATGTACGAGCGCGCCGGCTTCGTGCGCGTCCCGAAGCGGGACTGGCTCCTCGCGGACGTGGTGCCGGACCTCGACCCGGCCGACGAGACCGGCCCGTTCCTCGTCTACCGGCTCGCGCTGGACTGACCCCGGGCGGGACATCGGCACCGGGACCCCATTCGGGGCGGGAAATCCCTGTCATGCGGGCCCGGAGCGCCGCGGTGGGGTGGATCTCCCGCCTCGAAGCGGTGGCGGCGGCCGGGCAGGCCCCGGCACTAGACTCGACCCCGATGTGGCCGCCGCCGCGCCGGCGTCGTCCACCCCGCCCCGACCCGTCACACGAGGAGATCCATGCCTGAGATCACCCGGGATCAGGTGGAGCATCTGGCTCGCCTGGCCCACATCCGGATGACCGACGAGGAACTGGACACGATGTCCGGCGACCTGGAGAAGATCCTGGAGCACGTCTCCGCGGTCCAGGCCGCCGCGGGCGACGACGTGACGCCGACGTCCCACCCCATCGCGTTGGAGAACGTGTTCCGGGAGGACGTGCCGGCCGGCATGCTCACGCAGGAGGAGGCCCTCGACCAGGCGCCGGACTCCGAGGACGGCCAGTTCAAGGTCCCCGCCATCCTGGACGGAGAGTGATCACCCCCATGACCGAGACGTTCGACGTGAACGCGACCCTCGGCGCCGACGAGCTCGTCCGGCTCACCGCGCTGCAGATGGCCGAGCGCCTGCGCGCCGGCACCACCACCTCCGTGGAGCTCGTCCAGGCCCACCTGGACCGCATCGCGGCCCACGACGGCGACGTGCGCGCCGACGCCGACGGCGACCGCGGCGTGCGCGCCTACCTCCACGTGAACACGGACGAGGCCCTCGCCGTCGCCGCCGAGGTGGACGCGATCCGCGCCGCCGGCGGCCCCGAGGCCGACGCCCTGCACCCGCTGGCCGGCGTGCCCGTGGCCGTGAAGGACAACATCGT
>NZ_JBFBBE010000507.1:0-1015 GCF_040682555.1 Streptomyces sp. NPDC051172 | reverse complement strand
CCGACGGCGGGCACCGTGACCCGGACCGGGCGCATCGGCTACCTGCCCCAGGACCCCAAGGTCGAGGACATGGACCAGTCCGGCCGTGACCGCATCCTCTCCGCCCGCGACCTGGACCAGACCATCCGGCGCATGCGCGAGGCCGAGGCCGGGATGGCCGCCGTCGACGACGCAGAGCGGGAGCGGGCGATGAACCGCTACTCCCGCCTGGAGGCGGAGTTCGAGGCACGCGGCGGCTACGCAGCCGAGTCCGAGGCCGCCCGGATCACGTCCAACCTCGGCCTGCCGGACCGCGTCCTGGACCAGCCGCTGCACACCCTCTCCGGCGGCCAGCGCCGCCGCGTGGAGCTCGGCCGCATCCTCTTCTCCGACGCGGACATCATGCTGCTGGACGAGCCCACCAACCACCTCGACCACGACTCGATCGTGTGGCTGCGCGACTACCTGAAGACCTACTCCGGCGGCCTCCTGATGATCTCGCACGACGTGGAGCTCATGGAGATGACCGTGAACAAGGTCCTCTACCTGGACGCGAACCGGCAGACCATGGACGTCTACAACATGACGTGGAAGAACTACCTCGCCCAGCGCCAGCAGGACGAGGCGCGCCGCCGCCGGGAGTTCGCCAACGCGGAGAAGAAGGCCTCGGCCCTCATGGCCCAGGCCGAGAAGATGCGTGCCAAGGCGACCAAGGCCACCGCCGCGCAGAACATGATCAAGCGCGCCGAGCGGCTCATGCGCGGCGTCGAGGGCGAGCGCGCGGTCGACCGCGTGGCCGCGATCCGCTTCCCCACCCCGCAGGCCTCCGGCAAGACGCCGCTGCGCGCCGAGAACCTCTCCAAGTCCTACGGCTCGCTCGAGATCTTCACGGGAGTGGACCTGGCGATCGACCGCGGCTCGCGCGTGGTGATCCTGGGCTACAACGGCGCCGGCAAGACGACGCTGCTGCGCATGCTCGCCGGGGAGGAGACCCCTGACACCGGCGAGGTCCAGGCGGGCCACGGGCTCAAGCTGG
>NZ_JBFBBE010000506.1:0-1016 GCF_040682555.1 Streptomyces sp. NPDC051172 | reverse complement strand
CTCGGCACTGTCCACCCACGGCGGGCTCGCCGGCAAAGGCCGCCTCCGCGCCCTGCTGTCCACGGCGGCAGGGCTCGCCGCGGAACGAGGCGTGCGCTTCGGGGTAATGGGCGGGGCCGGCTCGCTCCTGATCGCACCAGACGGGCCCCGCCTGGTCGACACCCCCGGCTTCCCCGAGGTCGCCAAGCCCGAATCCCTCGAACTCGCCGGAGCCCTCGACGACCTCCGCGCGAACACCGACGACCGCCTCGACTGGTTCCTCATCAGCCCCGCCGAGAACTTCGGCAAGCACGCCCCCGGCACCGCCCGCGGCCACTACCGCATCGGTGGTGACATCCTCCTGCGCGACGAGAACGGCGTCTCGGAGATCTCCGGCGACGACATCGCCCTCGCCATCACCGACGAGATCGAGAAGCCCGCCCACCACCGCACACGCTTCTCCGTCGCCTACTGACCACCGAAGAGCGGACGCTCTCCACCGACCCCAGGCCGCAGGCCGCGTCGGTGAACGAGGCGAACCCTTGCTGGAACAGATCGGGCATGATCCAGGTCGGCACGTCGTGGCCGACCACGCGCGCACGCCCGCGCCCGGTCGGGTCCGGCTGATCCGCACGGACCGCCCGCCACAGGCGCGCGGCAGTCGTCCAGGTCTGCACGGGAATGCGATCCATCCATGCGGTGTCCTCGTGCATCGGGCCGGGCTCGGTGGCCGCGATGGTCGGGGCCAGGTAGGCGCGGATTTCCTCGTCATGCATGTACACGTCACGCAGGGCGGCGATCACGTCGGGGCGGAAGCGGGAATCGGTGGTGCTCATGGTGGTTCTCCAATCGGTGAGGGTGCTTTGAGTGTGACCACTGGCCCAGACGGGCTAGCGGCGGAATCGGTCGTTTGTGGCGAGGGACCCCGCCATGCGCCGTGCGCGCCACATCCGACCCTGTCCGCCCGCCACATGACTCGCCACCGGCCGGCACCGACGCCGCGTAAGGCACCGCTGGTGGCGGCCTGAGCCGGGCCG
>NZ_JBFBBE010000505.1:0-1017 GCF_040682555.1 Streptomyces sp. NPDC051172 | reverse complement strand
CCCGCCCCGATCACCACCGCGCACATCAGGATCAGGGTGCGCTGCTGCAGCGCCCGCAGCATGAGATCGCCGATTCGCACCTGGCGCAGGCGCTGACGGCACTGGTCGATGCCACCCTGGCAGTGGACGAAGACGCCCCGTGCATCGATCCCGCCTGCTCGCTTCCCGGATGCGACGCAGCTGGGGAGGGCGCATGATCCTCACCTCGGTCTTGCAGGCGATGGGCCTGTTCGCAGCGACCAACATCGACGACATCATCGTGCTCTCCCTCTTCTTCGCGCGAGGGGCAGGCCAGCGCGGCACTACCGCCCGCATTCTGGCCGGCCAGTACATCGGATTCGCCGGCATCCTCGGTGCCGCGGTCCTGGTGACCATCGGCGCCGGAGCATTCCTGCCCTCGGCAGCCATCCCGTACTTCGGTCTCATCCCTCTGGGCCTCGGCCTCTGGGCCGCATGGCAGGCCTGGCGCGGAGACGATGACGACGATGACGACGAGGCCAAGGTTGCCGGCAAGAAGGTCGGCGTGTGGACAGTCGCAGGCGTCACCCTTGCCAACGGCGGCGACAACATCGGCGTCTACACCCCTGTCTTCCTCAGCGTGGAACCTCTCGCAGTAGTCGCCTACTGCATCGTCTTCCTCGCGCTCGTCGCGGTCCTGGTGGCCCTGGCAAAGTTCGTCGCCACCCGCCCCCCGATCGCCGAAGTGCTCGAACGCTGGGAGCACGTCCTCTTCCCCATCGTTCTCTTCGGCCTCGGCATCGTGATCCTCGTCAGCGGCGGAGCCTTCGGACTCTGACGTAGCGGCAGCGATCCAAACGGCCCCGACCGGGCGCACCCCTCTCGGTTCAGACCGCGACACCTACCTGCAGCCAGTCCTGCGTGATCGCGGCAACAAGACCGCCACGGAGCGCTGCAAAAACCCCGCCACCAAGCGAACGGTGCCACAGCCCCGTCGCATCCCGGACGCCCGCCACAAACGACCGATTTTGTCGCCCTGGACAACAAGCGCCAGCGCTC
>NZ_JBFBBE010000504.1:0-1019 GCF_040682555.1 Streptomyces sp. NPDC051172 | reverse complement strand
ATCAGCAGGTAGGCCACCTCCATGAAGGAGGAATGCTCGGCGAGGTCCTCGATGGCGTAGCCGCGGTAGCGCAGGATGCCCTGGTCGCCGTCGATGAACGTGACGGCCGACTTGGCGTTCGCCGTGTTCATGAAGCCCGGGTCGTAGGTGACGTCGCCGGTCTCCTTCAGGAGCGGGGCGATGTTGATGCCGTTGTTGCCCTCTGTGGCGTGCTCGACGCCCAGGTCCAGGCTCTGCTCGCCGACGGTCAGCCGGACGGACTCGTGATGGGTCACGGGTGTGCTCCCTCGTCTTCTCTTCTCGATGGCCCGGGTTCGCGCGCCGGCGTGGGCGCGCCCACACGGGGACGACTCTGCTCCAAACTATCAAGGACCGGCCCGAGGCGCGCGGTCGCTTCCCCCGACGACGGCCCTCGGCCCCGGCTCAGCCTGTCCGCGGCCCGCGGGCGGTGAGTCTCGCCGCGGCCCGGGCGACCGCCTCGTCCGTGGCGGTGATCGCCACGCGGACGTAGCCCTCGCCGCCGGCACCGTAGAACACGCCGGGCCCGGCGATGATGCCCAGGTCCGCCAGTTCGCCCAGCAGGTCCCACGAGTCCTGCGCCGTGGCGTCGGCCGGGTCCAGGTCCGTCCGCCGGGTCCACAGGTACAGCCCCGCCTCGGAGTGGTCCACCGTGTGGCCGGAGGCCTCCAGCGCGGTGCGCAGCGCGTCCCGACGGCGGCGGTAGCGGTCCTTCTGCTCCGCCACGTGTGCGTCGTCGGCCAGGGCCACGGCCATCGCGTGCTGCACCGGGGCGGGCACGATCATGCCCGCGTGCTTGCGGGTGTTGACCAGGGTCGCCACGAGCTGCGGATCCCCCGCGGCGAACGCGGCGCGGTAGCCGGCGAGGTTGGACTGCTTGGACAGCGAGTAGACGCTCAGCAGGCCCGTCAGGTCGCCACCGGAGACCTCGTCGGACAGGATGCAGGGCACGACGGCCCCGTCCCACGCGTCCCAGCCGAGCTCGGCGTAGCACTCGTCCC
>NZ_JBFBBE010000503.1:0-1019 GCF_040682555.1 Streptomyces sp. NPDC051172 | reverse complement strand
CAACCCGCCACCGAACGCGTCACCTACACCCTCCAGCTCCACCCACTCACACCACGACCGCAGTCATCCTGAAACGATCAAGGAAGCGACGTTGAGCCGTGCCCGGGGCCAACCTCATGCGGTGGCTGCTCCTCAGCGCTGAAGCGCGGGATCAGCACCTGAATTGGGAGGCCGACGCGGAGGTGTGTGTCCGCATGCTTCGCGACGCGGCCGTCGACCGTCCCCACGACCCAGACCTTCAGCAGCTCATCACAGACACCCGCCAGAACCCCGCCGTACGCGACCTGTGGACCCGTGGCGCAGCCGACTTCGCTGACCACTATGACGGCCACGTGCTTCGGATGGTGTTCGACGGTCAGGTGACCGAACTGGTCGCCCACGTTCTGCAGCCCGCCGGTCTTCCCGGTTGCCGGATGACGATCCTGACCCAGCGTGCAGCCCGGGAGTCAGTAGGCGAGCAGCCGGTCCAGGCGGAGTGATGGGTCCCTCGGCCGTTAGGGCCCGTCGGTGAATAACTGGCGCGATTTTTGCTATACCACCGCAGGCCAGGGGCATACCAGAGCTCCACTTGAATCCCGACGGGCCCTTAGGTTATCCGTAGCCTGGTCGGGGAATCCCCGTCGGGCGGCCCCCGAATCGTCGGCCGGCCGGTCGCTAGGAGGCCCGCGGTGACGGTCTCCTCCGGGGGGCGCCAGCAGATTGTGGTGGTGCCGTGGCCATGGTCGACCCACCGCTTTGGCGCGTACGCAGCCGGATGTGGTCAATAGGTCATTCGCCCACGAGTTTGCGTGGGCGGCCTCCTGGACCGTACCGGTCGGGTACATCACTGCCAACGTCGGCGGAGTTGCTTGTTCCGCTTCGATCACTTGCTGACGCGATCCCTGACAAAGCCTTCGCGCAGCCGAGGACCGTGAGGACGGCTGCTCGGCCAGGCCCTCAACACCCTGCAGCGTGCCGCTGTTGAGGCAGCCGTCAAACAGGCCGAACTGCGGGCCGGGGTCTCCGAAGTCTTCGTCAAC
>NZ_JBFBBE010000502.1:0-1021 GCF_040682555.1 Streptomyces sp. NPDC051172 | reverse complement strand
CTTCCTTGGACGGCGGGGCACCCGTCGACATGCAGCTGATGGCGGCATGCGCGGGGACAAGAGCGAACGAGAAGACGTCGGCCACATGGAAGCGCAGCGCGGTGGGCAGGCCCTTGCCGGAGCGTTCGATGAGGTAGAAGGCCAGTGCGGCGTAGAACTCCGATCCTTCGCTACCAGCATCGGTGCGGGGAACAATCTCGGTGCCGTTCACAGTCAGGGTAGTCCTGGGATTCATGCGTCCTCCTGCAATGGTTGCCGGTGCGCCGGCGCGGCCCGGCCGGATGGCGCGGGTGAGGCTCAGCCTACGAAGACCGAGGCCCTGCTGGAAGAGGCAGTCGAGCTGCTGAAGTCCGTCGCGCTGTCCGTGGCACCTCCGGTGATCCGCTTCCCGGAGAACGCGGCGTTCACAGGCCGCGTGAAGCCCGAGGACCTGTCGCGTGGAGTGTGGTCGATCCCGGCCGACGACATGGGCGTCTCCTTCGCGGGCACGACGCTCGCGGACGAGGACGCGTGCCGCCGCGTCGACGACGACGTCGACCAGGACGGCCCGGACTGCGAGGGCCCCGATGGCGGTGAGTCCGCGTGAGCGCGGCGTCGCTCCCTGAGGGGCTGGGGATGCGCGCGCCTTCGCGGCCGGCCACGTGGTGGGCGCCGGCGGACGGGTCGCTGGGCTGCGCGGTGCGTGACGTCGTGCGCACGGGCCTGGCTGTGGCCGCGGTGCTCGCGGTGCTCGCGCTCCCGGGCCTGGTGGACATGGCCATGACGGCCCTGCTGGGCGGTGGTGGCCGTGGCTGAGCCCCGCAAGCACCACCAGATCCTGCTGCAGGTCGTGGACCGCAAGCCCATGCCGCAGCCGTACCCGTGGGTGTCGTACCGGTCCCGTGACGAGCTGCGCGCCGCGGTCGTGCTCGCGACTCGCGTCTACTGGTCGGCCGCGCGACGCGCGGACGTGACGCTCGCTGGTGCACCCCCGGCGTCACCGTCTCGGGGTGCGGAGACGACGGCGCCACCCGCAGCAGGT
>NZ_JBFBBE010000501.1:0-1021 GCF_040682555.1 Streptomyces sp. NPDC051172 | reverse complement strand
GGGCGGAACCTCGCTAGATGTACTGGCCGGCGACTTTGGTCGCACCGCGGGTGGTTCAGGGCTACTTTTCGCCGACCCCGTTGAATGTTTTGCTCTGTGAAAGGTTCAGCGAGTGTCCTGCGAAATCTTCGCTGCATCTCGACAATTTCACAGACGCGCATCTATGTTTCATAGAACAGCGCACACCTCGCCTCTTGACGGAGCGTGATGTGACCAGCAATGAACTTGGTGCCATCGTGCGACTACGCGCCGTGAGGGCCAGGGGACGCACGCGGGCCTCCTGAGTGGGCGCGTCGATTGAAGCGTCGGAACAGCAGGGGGCGCCCCCTGCCGCGTGGTGGGGCCGAGCCATCGCCCGACCCCGCCGCGAGGCACGAGTCACGCCGCGTGGGGCTCGTCGGAACGCAGTTGCCCGGCCAGTGCCAGGACGCCGGCCAAGGCCAGCGGGACCATCCCCGCGGCCACGAACAGTGCTCCTGGGGCGACGGTGGCGGAGACCGCCCCCACGAGCCCGACGGACAGCGGCATGAACGCGATCGAAACGAAGAAGTCCAGGCTCGCCACCCGTCCGAGCATGTCCAAGGGCACGTGCGCCTGGAGGACGGTCCCCCAGATCACCATGCCCACTCCGATGCCGGCCCCGTAGAGCATCAGACCGGCCCCGATGATCCAGGGGTTCAGCGTCCAAGCAGGCAGGGCCAGCGGGACACATGCCAGAGCCCAGACTCCCACCATTACGGGCAGGAACCGCCGCGGCGCCTCCATGCCGCCAGCAATCAGCGAGCCGACCAGCCCGCCGACGCCCAGCGCCGCCAGCACCGCCCCGTAGACCGCGGCACCGTTCTCGTGGCCGTCGCGCAGCAGCACCGGCAGCAGCACCTCGAGGACGCCGGTCGTCACCAGGCCCATGACGGCGGCGAACAGGACGCTGCTCCTCACCCAGCGCGTCCGGAGGACGTACGTGAATCCCTCGGCCAGGTCCCGGAACGGGTGCTGAGGCGCCGCATTCGTATCTGGAGGG
>NZ_JBFBBE010000500.1:0-1024 GCF_040682555.1 Streptomyces sp. NPDC051172 | reverse complement strand
GCGCGATCGAGTCGATCCTGTCCGTGCTCGCCGTCCACCACGGCCAGGCGCCCGTGACCATCAACCTGGACCACCAGGACCCGGAGATCCCGCTGAACGTGGTCACCGGCTCCCCCGCCCGCCAGCCCGAGGGGCCGCGCGTGGCCGTGAAGAACTCGTTCGGCTTCGGCGGCCACAACGCGGTGGCCGTGTTCCGCAGCGTCTGAGCCGGAGCGCCGCCGGCCGGACGAGGGGTCAGACGGCGCGGTGCAGCCAGCGCACGTTGGCGTGGGCGGCGGCCAGCCGGAACGGCTCGAGCTCATCGTCCCAGGCCTCGCCGAGCGCGAGGGAGAGTTCGTGCATCAGCACGCTGGGGTCGCCCGCGCCGGCCTCATAGGCGTACCGGATGCGGTCCTCGGAGACCATGATGTTGCCGGAGACGTCCGTGGTGGCGTGGAAGATGCCGAGGTCCGGGGTGTGGGACCAGCGCGAGCCGTCGACCCCGGCGGACGGCTCCTCGGTGATCTCGAAGCGCAGGTGCGGCCAGCCGCGCAGGGCCGAGGCCAGGCGCGCACCGGTGCCGGCAGGCGCCGTCCAGCGCACCTCGGCGCGGTGCTGGCCGGGCGCGACCGGCTGACCCTCCCACTCCACCGAGGTCGCGGGGCCGAGCACGGAGCTCAGCGCCCACTCCACGTGGGGGCAGAGGGCGGTCGGGGCGGAGAGGATGTGGACCACGCCGCGGGTCTGGATGCTGGTCATGGATGCCTCCGAGGGTGCGATGCGGTGCGTCTTCCCCTACGACCACGTCGCGGCTCCGGTGGATCCTGGGGCCATTGTGCACCAGGGATGCTGGGCCGGCAACGGGGCGGTGCGCCGCCGTGCGTGTCGCGCCGCCGCAGTGGAGGGGCCGGGGCGGCGTCAGGCGCGTGGGTGGGCCTGCCGATAGCCCTCGCGGAGGCGATCGATCGAGACGTGCGTGTAGACCTGTGTGGTGCGCAGGGACGCGTGGCCCAGCAGCTCCTGCACGCTGCGCAGGTCGGCGCCG
>NZ_JBFBBE010000499.1:0-1032 GCF_040682555.1 Streptomyces sp. NPDC051172 | reverse complement strand
CTGCTGCACCTGACCGACTGGATGGAGCCGCGGCCCGTGAAGCTGCCGCTGGCCCTGCGGCCCGCGAGCGCGGAGGTCCGGCCGCGACCCAAGGGTCTCGTGCTGGTCATCGGCGCGTGGAACTACCCGGTGCAGCTCGCGCTCGCCCCGGTCGTGGGCGCGCTGGCGGCCGGCAACACGGTGGTGCTCAGCCCGTCGGAGAAGGCCCCGGCCACGGCGGCGGCGCTGCGGGAGCTGGTGCCGCAGTACCTGGACTCCGCGCTGGTCTCCGTGGTGGCGGGCGGCAAGGAGTGCAACACCGAGCTGCTGGCGGAGCCGTGGGACCACATCCTCTACACCGGCGGGGAGCGCGTGGGCCGGATCGTCTACGAGGCGGCGGCGAAGACCCTCTCCCCCGTGACGCTCGAGCTGGGCGGCAAGTCGCCGGCGGTGGTGACGCCGTCGCGGAACACGGGCGCGATGGCCCGCCGCATCGCCTGGGCGAAGTTCACCAACGCGGGCCAGACGTGCGTGGCCCCGGACTACGTGCTGGCCGTCGGCGAGGCCGCGCTGCGCCAGGTGACCGCCGAGCTCCCCGCAGCCCTGCGCGAGTTCTACGGCGACGACCCCCGCGCGTCGAAGGACTACGGCCGGCTCATCTCCGCCGAGCACGCGGAGCGGCTGCGGGAGATGCTCCAGGCGGACCTCGACGCCGGCGCCGAGCTGCTCGTCGGCGGCGACGTGGACGTGGCGGAGCGGTACATGGCGCCGACCGTGGTGACGGGCGTCAAGCCGGACGGCGCGCTCATGCAGGAGGAGCTGTTCGGCCCGATCCTGCCCGTGCTGACCGTGGACACCTTCCAGGACGCCCTGGACTTCATCGCGGAGCGTCCGCACCCGCTGGCCGCCTACCTGTTCACGGACCGGCCGAGCTACCACCGCGCGTTCGACGACCAGGTGCAGGCCGGCGGCCTCGGCTACGACGTCGGCCTGCTGCACGCCGGCATCGCGACGCTGCCGTTCGGCGGGATCGGCGCGTCCGGGATGGGCGCG
>NZ_JBFBBE010000498.1:0-1032 GCF_040682555.1 Streptomyces sp. NPDC051172 | reverse complement strand
TGGCGGAGAAGTACTCGAGCACGGACAGGCCCTCGCGGTACGAGGACTTGATCGGACGCGGGATGATCTCGCCCTTCGGGTTGGCCACCAGACCGCGGATGCCCGCGATCTGGCGCACCTGGAGCCAGTTGCCTCGCGCACCGGAGGACACCATGCGGTTGATGGTGTTGAGCTCCGGCAGGCCGTCCTTCATGGCCGCGGCAACCTCGTCGGTGGCCTTGTTCCAGATGTCGATCAGCTCGGAGCGACGCTCATCGTCCGCGATCAGGCCCTTGTCGTACTGCTGCTGCACGCGCTGGGCCTGCTCCTCGTAGCCCTCCATGATGGCGGCCTTGTCGAAGTCGGAGGTGATGTCCGAGATCGCCACGGTCACACCCGACCAGGTGCCCCAGTGGAAGCCGGCGTCCTTGAGGTTGTCCAGCGTCTGCGCGGTGACGACCATCGGGTAGCGCTCGGCCAGGTCGTTGACCAGCTGACCGAGGGTGCCCTTGGTCGCCTGCCTGTCCAGCCACGGGTAGTCGTCCGGCAGCAGCTCGTTGAACAGCACCTTGCCCAGGGTGGTCTCGATGAGGGCGATCTCGCCCTCGGACCAGCCCTCGGGGGCCGGCACGGCCGCCGACGGCACGAAGCCCTCGACGCCGATCCGCGCGGGCGCGTTCAGGTGCAGGTCGCCGCCGTCGAACGCCATGATGGCCTCGCCGACGGTCGCATACAGGTTGCCCGCGCCGACCTCGTCCGGGCGCACCGTGGTGAGGTGGTTCAGGCCGATGATCATGTCCTGGGCCGGCACGGCGACCGCGCGCCCGTCCGAGGGCTTCAGGATGTTGTGGCTCGAGAGCATGAGCAGGCGCGCCTCGGCCTGGGCCTCCGGCGACAGGGGCAGGTGGACCGCCATCTGGTCGCCGTCGAAGTCCGCGTTGAACGCGGAGCAGACCAGCGGGTGCAGCTGCAGGGCCTTGCCCTCCACGAGCTGCGGCTCGAAGGCCTGGATGCCCAGACGGTGCAGGGTGGGGGGCGCGGTTCAGCAGGACC
>NZ_JBFBBE010000497.1:0-1032 GCF_040682555.1 Streptomyces sp. NPDC051172 | reverse complement strand
TCCGTGGCCCAGGGACACGGACACCGTCTGCGGGGCGCTCTGGTCGGCCCTGGCGCGGTAGCCGGTCCAGAGCAGGGCGGCCACGGCCTGCTGCCCCGGCTCCAGGACCACGCCGAGGCCGGGGTCCTCCTGGGCCGCCTGTTCCGGGGCCAGCACGGTGGTGGTCGCGGTCATCGGCTCGAGGTGCAGGTCGATCGGGTCGCCGCCCTGCACGATCTCGACCTCCGGGCGGCCGTGGAGGGCGCAGGCGGCGTCTCCCGTGTTCACGGCCGTGACGCCCGCCGAGGACGTCCCCATGGCAGAGTCGAATCCGCCGATCCGGACCAGGAGCGGTTCGGGGGTACAGGCTGGCACGCCCGGGGGAACAGGCGCCGGGGCCGGGCGGATCGCGTCCTGCGGCTCCGCTGCGGGAGGCGGTGACGCCGTCGGCCACGACTCGGACTCGATGACCGGCGGTGAGGCGAGCGGCGGATCGGTCTCGGGCTGCGGCTCAGACACCGGCCAGACGGACCACACGGCGACAAGCAGGAGCACCGCGGCACCGGGCCCCACGATCCGCATCGACGCCACCGGCAGCGGCATCGTCTCCTTCGCCGGCGTACGGGCTCTGCGGCGGCGGGCGGCCCTCCGGGTCACGCTGAAGAGCAGCAGGTGGAAGGCCGGCAGGCTCCACGGCGCCAGCAGTAGCAGCGGCACCGTCTGGGGCACCTGATGCACGGTGAGCGCGTACGCCGCCGCCACCGTGGCGGTGGCGCATGCGAGCCCAGCACCACTGAGCACACCCGCGAGCAGCCATGCCTGGCGGTCGCCGCCGACCGCCGGACGCAAGAAGGTGCGGCCCACCAATGCGACGGCGACAACGGTGGTTGTCAGGAGGGCGATGCCCAGGGGCAGGGCCCAGATCGCCGCCGCCAGGGTGACGGCGACGCCCACCACTCCCAGCACTGCGACGGCACCGGCCGCTACGCCCTTCTCCGGATGCCTGCGGTGACCGTGTGCGGTGCTGGGCTGCCGGAATCCGGCGGCGGCCCA
>NZ_JBFBBE010000496.1:0-1033 GCF_040682555.1 Streptomyces sp. NPDC051172 | reverse complement strand
ATCCTGGACGAGGCCACCTCCTCCGTGGACACCCGCACCGAGGTGCTGGTCCAGGGCGCGATGGCGGCGCTGCGCTCGGACCGCACGAGCTTCGTGATCGCCAACCGCCTCTCCACCATCCGGGACGCGGACGTCATCCTCGTGATGGAGGACGGCGACATCGTGGAGCAGGGCAGCCACGCCGAGCTGCTCGCGGCCAAGGGCGCCTACCACCGGCTCTACATGAGCCAGTTCAAGGGCGGGGAGGACGACGACGGCGCGGCCTCACGAGACGACGCCCGGTGATGGCTGCAGCAAGCGCAAAGGGAATCGGGACGGCCTGAGGAGGCCAGGAAGAATCCCTTGCCGTGGGAGGCCTTAGCGCCTAGTGTGTGACGCGGCTCATATTTGAGCTTGAATCCTGAGGAGGATCGTCATGGGTATGAAGCAGCGGGTTACAAAGGTCGGGGCCGGTATCGCCGTCGCGGGATTGTTGCCCGTTTCTGGGGCAGTGCCGGCAAAGGCATTGACGGACTCCGGGCGACAGGACTGCAGTGCCGGAGGTGGATATGTCGGCGTCCGTGGCGAGCAGCAGCGGTACGGGGATTACCTCACGGTGTCGGTTGGGGGAGTGTCGAGTACCAAAGCCAACTACTACGTGAGGTACTGGGAGCCTGGTCTCCGAGGCACCCAGACCTGGAAGGCCGATTCGGTCTCATTGCTTCTTTCGGGTAGCAATGGCTACTGCTACTACCCCTACTGATATTTTCTCTGCGAGCGATGGGGTGTCTTGTGCCTGAGGGGCGAATGACAAGCGGTTTCGCTGGTGCCATGGTCGGACTCGTCGGGGCCCTCTTGTTGGCGGGGTGTGCTTCCGGCGCGGACGCAGGAGCGTCGGCGCACGCGGAGACAGGCAGTACCCCCTCAAAGGTGTGGGATGCCGCCACATGGAAACCGACCGAGGTCATCGAACCCGTTCTGGCGACGGAGCCGGAGCCGGCAGCGGCCTCCCGCGCACACATGGACCGCCTGGCAGAGAGCGCGGGCCCGCCCG
>NZ_JBFBBE010000495.1:0-1033 GCF_040682555.1 Streptomyces sp. NPDC051172 | reverse complement strand
GTTTGGCTTTGTCGGGTGTGGCGGGTGCGGGGCTGGGGTTGCCCCCAGCGGCCGGGGGCGTCGTCGTCGACCTCGGGGTGGGCGGGGACCCATTCGACGTGGACGTGGCGGGAGGAGGCGTTGACGTCCACGGGGAGGACGGGGATGCCCATGCGGCGGGCCTCGGCGACCATGAGGCGGGCGGGGTACATGCCGGGGTCGTGTTCGAGGATGGCGGCCATGAAGGCGGCGGGGTGGTGGGTCTTGAGCCAGGCGGAGTGGTAGGTGGGGACGGCGAAGGCGGCGCCGTGGGCCTTGCAGAAGCCGAAGGAGCCGAAGGCGGAGAGGGTGGCCCAGACTTCGTCGATGACTTCGAGGGGGTAGCCGCGGGCGAGGGCGCCGGCGCGGAAGGCCTCTTCGACGAGGTGTTCCTGCGGGCCGCCGAGGAGGCGGCGGTGCTCGTCGGCGCGGGCCAGTCCGCAGCCGGTCATGACGTCCATGGTGCGCAGGACCTGTTCGTGGAAGACGGTGACCCCGTGGGTCTCGGCGAGGACGGGCCGCAGGTCGGGGTGCGGGTAGTGGGCGGGTGCCCAGCCGTGCCGCTGTTCGAGGAAGGGCCGGACCATGTCGGACTGCATGGGGCCGGGGCGGAAGAGGGAGATGTCCACGGTGAGGTCGTTGAACTCGCGGGGGGCGAGTTTGCCGACGAGTTCGCGCTGGCCAGGGGACTCGATCTGGAAGCAGCCGAGGGTGTGGGTGGTGCGGATCATCGCGTAGGTGGCGGCATCGTCGAGGGGCACCTGTTCGAGGTCGATGTGCTCGCCCGTGGCGCGTTCGACCTCGGCGATCGTGTAGGCGATGGCGGACTGCATGCGCACGCCGAGGATGTCGAGCTTGAGGAAGCCCATGGGGTCCATGTCGTGCTTGTCGAACTGGCTCATGGGCAGGCCCATGCCGGAGGGCTGGACGGGGGTGCGGTGCAGCAGGGCGGCGTCGCCGAGGATGACGCCGCAGGGGTGCATGGAGATGTGGCGGGGCAGGCGGTCGAGGCGTT
>NZ_JBFBBE010000494.1:0-1036 GCF_040682555.1 Streptomyces sp. NPDC051172 | reverse complement strand
GTGCACCTCCACGCGGTCCTCGGCCGGCACCGTGCGTCCGTGGCAGGCGACGCCCGCGCGCCCCGTCCGACCCGTGCGGTGCGGCCGGCTCACGTGCACCCGTGTGTCCTCCTCGGCCCACCACGGCAGGACGAGCCCGTGCAGCCGCGCCGCCGTCAGATGCGAGGCGACCCCACGGGTCAGAGCCACCACGACAGCGGCCTCCTCCGGCGGCAGGGCCGCCACGGGGCGGGGGTATCCGAGCGCGGCCCACGACCCCGGCACGTCGACGACCGCGCGGTGTGCCCCGTGGGTGACCTGGCGCAGGTCGAGGCTGCGCAGCCGGTCGGAGGAGAGGGAGAGGCGGTCCAGGGCTTCGCGCCGGGTGAAGACGCGGCCGGCGAGGGCTGGCGGAAGGGGTGCGGGGCGGCGTGGCATGCGGTCAGGATGCGGGCGCCGTCGTCGTGGGCGGGCGTCCGACCCCCTCCAGTGCGGGGCCGGGCCCCTGTGCAGGAGCCGCCCCGCCCCGCCCCGGACTTTCGAACGTGAAATCGGGCGAATGGGGACTTTCGAACGTGAGAGAGGGCCTATCTCACGTTCGAAAGTGCGGGTCAGGCGACGAAGGGGCGGCCCGTGAGGCGCTCGTACGCCTCCACGTAGCGGTCGCGGGTCCTGGCCACGACGTCGGCGGGCAGCGCCGGCGGGGCCTCCCCGCTGGTCTTGTCCCAGCCGGAGTCGGGGCCCGTGAGCCAGTCGCGGACGAACTGCTTGTCGAAGCTCGCCTGGGTGCGGCCGGGCTCGTAGTCCTCGGCGTCCCAGAACCGGGAGGAGTCCGGGGTGAGGACCTCGTCGCCCAGCACCACCTGGCCGGTGGCGGGGTCCACGCCGAACTCGACCTTCGTGTCCGCCAGGATGATGCCGGCCTCGCGGGCGATCGCCTCGGCGCGGGCGTACAGGTCCAGGGTGAGGAACCGCAGGCGCTCGGCGGCCTCGGTGCCCACGCGCTCGACCATCTGCTCGAACGTGATGTTCTCGTCGTGCTCGCCGACCTCGGCCT
>NZ_JBFBBE010000493.1:0-1036 GCF_040682555.1 Streptomyces sp. NPDC051172 | reverse complement strand
GCGACCCGGCCGAGCGCGTTCGCAAGGTCGCGCCCTACCTGACGGTGGACACCGCCCCCTACCCGGCGATCGTCGACGGCCGCGTGCAGTGGATCGTGGACGCCTACACGACCTCGGACCAGTTCCCGTACTCCACCGCCCAGCAGCTGGGCGAGGTCACGGTGGACTCCCTGAGCCAGGGCCAGAACCCGGCGTTGCAGGGCCGGGTGAACTACATCCGCAACTCGGTGAAGGCGACGGTGGACGCGTATGACGGCTCGGTGTCCCTCTACGCGTGGGACGACCAGGATCCGCTGCTGCGTGCCTGGCAGAACGTCTACCCGTCCTCGCTGCGCCCGTACTCGGAGATGAGCGCCGGACTCCTGGACCACGTCCGCTACCCGGAGGACATGTTCAAGGTCCAGCGCGAGCTGCTCGGCCGCTATCACGTGACCGATGCGGATGACTTCTATGAGAACAACGACGCGTGGTCCGTGCCGTCGGACCCCACGCGCGAGGAGGACGTCAAGCAGCCGCCGTACTACATGACGCTGCAGATGCCCGGCCAAGACGAGCCGGCGTTCTCCCTCACCAGCAGCTACATACCGCAGATCACGGACGGTGCCCAGCAGCGCAACGTGCTCTACGGGTTCCTCTCCGCCGCCGGTGACGCCGGCACGGGGGAGGACGGCGTGAAGTCCGAGGAGTACGGCCGGCTGCGGCTGCTCGAGCTGCCGCGGTCCACCACGGTGCCCGGCCCGGGCCAGGCGCAGGCCAACTTCGACTCGAACGCGGACGTCTCGCGGGAGCTGAACCTGCTGCGCCAGGGCGCGTCCGAGGTGCTCAACGGCAACATGATCACCCTGCCGGTGGCCGGCGGCATCCTCTACGTCCAGCCGGTGTACGTCCGCTCCTCGGGCGGCACCACTTACCCGACGCTGCGCAAGGTGCTCGTCTCCTTCGGCGACAAGGTCGGCTTCGCGGACACCCTCCAGGAGGCCCTGGACCAGGTGTTCGACGGGGACTCGGGCGCGGTCACCCCGGAGGAGAACCAGGC
>NZ_JBFBBE010000492.1:0-1036 GCF_040682555.1 Streptomyces sp. NPDC051172 | reverse complement strand
GGGAGGGGAGCTCGGAGGTCATGGGCCCATCCCACGCCATCGACGGGCGGGTGCGCAACGAGGGCCGGTCGACGCCCGACATGGGGCGTCGTCCGCCTAGCGGTCCAGTTCCTGGCGCCGTGAGCTGATCACGCCGGTGACGAAGCCGGCGAGGTTGAGCCCGCCGTGGAAGCGGGCGTGCTCGATCTTCACGCAGCGATCCATGACGATCTCCAGGCCCGCGGCCTCGGCCTGACGCGCGGCGTCCTCGTTCCAGATGCCCAGCTGCAGCCACACGGTCCGGGCGCCCACGCGGGCGGCGTCCGCCACCACCTCGGGGGCGTCGGAGGACTTGCGGAACACCTCCACGAGGTCCGGGGTGACGGGCAGGTCGTCCAGCGAGGCGTAGACGCGGTGGCCGAGGATCTCCTTGCCGGCCGCGGCGAGCACGGGATTGACGAAGTAGACGTCGTACGTGGTCGAGCTCAGCAGGTACGTGGCCACGAAGTAGGACGCACGGGCCGGCTTGTCCGAGGCGCCGACGATCGCGATCGAGCGGGTGCGCCGCAGGATCGCCAGGCGCTCGGGGGCGCCGGGGCCGGTCCAGGTGCGCTCGGGGTGGGTGGTGCTCATGGCTCAGGCCTCCTGCTCTGCGGGGACGACGGCGCCGCCGCGGGTGCGGCCGGTGGCCTCGGTCAGGGCCTGGTCCAGGTCCCAGAGGATGTCCTCGACGTCCTCGATGCCCACCGAGATGCGGATCAGGTCCGCCGGGATGCCCGCGGCCACGAGCTGATCGGCGGTGAGCTGCTGATGGGTCGTCGTGGCGGGGTGCAGCACCAGCGTCTTCGCGTCGCCGATGTTCGCCAGGTGGCTGGCCAGCTGCAGGGCGGAGATGAACGCGGCGCCGGTCTCGCGGCCGCCGACCACACCGAAGCTGAACACCGAGCCGACGCCCCGGGGCAGCAGCTGCTGCGCGCGGGCGTGGTGCGGATGGTCGGGCAGCCCCGCGTAGCGGACCCAGGAGACGCGCGGGTCCTCGTCCAGCCAGGTGGCGACG
>NZ_JBFBBE010000491.1:0-1038 GCF_040682555.1 Streptomyces sp. NPDC051172 | reverse complement strand
CCTCGGCGACGAGCCAGCGGACGACGTCGGCCTCGGTCAGGCCCTCGCCCAGGTCGGGCAGCAGGAAGGTGTTGCTCATGCGCGGGCCTCCTCGGCGGCGTCCAGGTCCCAGTTCAGGTCGTCGATCGCGTCCAGGATGCGGTCGATGTTCGGCAGGTGGTGCTCCTCGAGCTTCGGCGCGGGGAACGGGATGTCGAAGCCGGTCACGCGGCCCACGGGCGCCGCCAGCGAGTGGAAGCAGCGCTGCTGGATCCGGGCCACCAGCTCGGAGGCCACGGACGCGAAGCCCTGCGGCTCGGCGACGACGACGGCGCGGCCGGTCTTGGCGACCGAGGCGGTCATCGTGTCCTCGACCAGCGGGTTCACGGTGCGCAGGTCCACGACCTCCACCGAGAGCCCCTCCTCCGCGGCCGCATGGGCGGCGGCAAGGCAGGTGGGCACGGAGGGGCCGTAGGAGACGAGGGTGACGTCCGTGCCCTCGCGGACGACGGCGGCGCGGGCCCATGCCTCGCCGTGCTCCTTCGTGTCCTCGACGCGGGCCCAGCCCTCCTCGAACTCGGCGCGCAGCTGGTCGAGGTCGAGCTCGGCCTTGGTCCAGTACATCTTCTTGGGCTCCATGAAGACCACCGGATCGTCCAGGCGGATGGCCGAGCGCAGCATCATGTACGCGTCCTTCACCGAGGCCGGGGTGTACACCTTCAGGCCCGGGGTGTGCGCGTAGTAGGACTCGGAGGAGTCGCAGTGGTGCTCCACGCCGCCGATGCCCCCGCCGTAGGGGATGCGGAGGGTGATCGGCATGGGCGTGGCGCCCTTGGTGCGGTTGCGCATCTTGGCCACGTGCGAGGCGATCTGCTCGAAGGCCGGGTACGCGAACGCGTCGAACTGCATCTCGATCACGGGGCGGGCGCCGCCGAGGGCCATGCCCACGGCCTTGCCCGCGATGCCGGACTCGGCCAGCGGGGTGTCGAAGCAGCGCTCCTCGCCGATGCGCGCGGTCAGCCCGTCCGTGATGCGGATGACGCCGCCGAGGGTGCCGAC
>NZ_JBFBBE010000490.1:0-1040 GCF_040682555.1 Streptomyces sp. NPDC051172 | reverse complement strand
CGCGAGGAGCGCAAGGTCATCGCCGGCACCGTCGTCGGCACCACCATCGAGTGGTACGACTTCTTCATCTTCGCCCAGGCCACCGCACTCGTCTTCGCCGCCCTCTTCTTCCAGCCGATGGGCGAGAGCGGCTCCCAGATCGCCGCGTGGGCCACCCTCGGCATCTCCTTCCTCGTCCGCCCGCTCGGCGCGATCATCGCCGGCCACCTCGGCGACCGCTTCGGCCGCAAGTTCGTCCTGTCCCTCACGCTGATCGGCATGGGCCTGGCCACCACCCTCATCGGCCTGCTGCCCACCTACGCCCAGATCGGTGTGTGGGCCCCGATCCTGCTCGTCGCACTGCGCCTGCTGCAGGGCCTGTCCGCGGGCGGCGAGTGGGGCGGCGCGGCGCTGCTGTCCGTGGAGCACGCCCCCCACGGCAAGCGCGGCCTGTTCGGCTCCGCCCCGCAGATCGGCGTGCCGCTGGGCATGATCCTGGCCACCGGCGTGCTGTTCATCGTGCGCTCCACCATGTCCGAGGAGCAGTTCCTCGCCTGGGGCTGGCGCATCCCGTTCCTGATCTCCGTGGTGCTGATCGTCATCGGCTACCTGATCCGCAAGGCCGTGGAGGAGTCCCCGGTCTTCAAGGAGATGCAGCAGCTCAAGGTGGACGAGTCCGCCCCGCTGGGCGAGCTCTTCCGGCACCACACCAAGGAGGTCATCCTCGCCGCCGTGATCTTCGCCGCGAACAACGGCGTCGGCTACCTGCTCATCGCGTGGTTCTCGAAGTACGGCGGCCCGAAGGGCCTGGGCATGACCTCCTCCGAGGTGCTCATCGCGAGCCTCATCGGCGGCGTCGGCTGGTTCATCTTCACCCTGCTCGGCGGCTGGATCTCGGACAAGATCGGCCGCAAGCTGACCTTCGTCCTCGGCTACGGCTTCCTGATCGTCTGGGCCTTCCCGCTGTTCGGGCTGCTCAACACCGCGTCTCTGCCGCTGTTCTCGCTGGGCCTGTTCGTCCTGACCCTCGGTCTGGGCCCGTCCTACGGCCCGCAGTCGGC
>NZ_JBFBBE010000489.1:0-1041 GCF_040682555.1 Streptomyces sp. NPDC051172 | reverse complement strand
GACCACGATGACCCTGACCCCTCTGAACACCCCTGCCCTGCCTGCAGGCAGCGCCGCCCACATCCGAGCCGAGAGCATCACCCTCACCCTGGGCGATCGAACCGTGCTGAACGACGTGGACGTCACGGTCTCCGCCGGATCCCGGTTGGCCGTCGTCGGTGAGAACGGCCGCGGCAAGACCACGCTGCTGCATGTGCTCGCCGGCACCCTGATGCCGGACTCCGGCACCGTGACCCGCGCAGGGACGGTCGCCCTCGTCGAACAGGACCTCGACGTGGACGACGACCGCACGGTCGGTGACCTCGTCCACGACTCCATCGGCGAGTCCCTCCGTGTCCTGGACCGCCTCGAGGAGGCCACCCTCGCCATGGCAGAGGGCAGGCCTGGAGCCGATGACGCCTACGCCCGAGCGCTGGAGACGGCCACCGCCCTCGACGCCTGGGACGCCGAGCGGCGCATCGACCTCGCGTTGCACGGCCTGTCCGCCTGCACGGATCGGGCTTGTCCGCTGCGGGCACTGTCCGTCGGACAGCGGTACCGCGTCCGGCTGGCCGTCGTCCTGGGCTCTGCGGTGGACCTGCTCTTGCTGGACGAGCCCACCAACCATCTCGACGCCGGGGCCCTGGAGTACCTGACACGGGCACTGAGGGAGCACGCTGGGGGGTTCGCCGTGGTCACCCATGACCGCGCACTGATGAAGGACGTCGCCGACGTCTTCCTCGACCTGGATCCCACTCGTGACGGTCGCCCCCGGCAGTACACCGGAGGCTATGAGGCCTGGGAGAAGGGGCGGCGTGCCGAGCGGGCCGCCTGGGAACAGGAGCATGAGCAGCAGCTGGCCGAACACGCCGCCCTCACCAGCGCGGCCGAGGCCGCCCGCGGACGTCTCCAGGACCGGTGGCGTCCGGACAAGGGGACGGGCAAGCACCAGCGGGCCACTCGCGCCGGCGGCGTGGTCCAAACCTTGAACCGCAGGATGCGGGATCTGGCGGCGCACGAGATCACCGTGCCGGACCCGCCCCGGTCCCTGACGTGGCCGGC
>NZ_JBFBBE010000488.1:0-1042 GCF_040682555.1 Streptomyces sp. NPDC051172 | reverse complement strand
CGAGCGAGGTGGAGGGCCACACGTGCACGTGCAGGTGCGGGATCTCGTAGCCGGCGATCATGAGCCCGGCCCGGCGCGCGGAGAACGCCGCCACCTGTGCCTTGCCGATCTGCTGGGCGACCGTCGTCAGGTGCGTGACCAGCGCCGGGTCGACCTCCACCCAGGCGTCCACCTCCTCACGGGGCACCACGAGCGTGTGCCCCGGCTGGAGCGGTGCGGCGGACAGGAAGGCCACGCACGTCTGGTCCTGCCACACGAAGCGGGCGGGCAGCTCGCCGGCGATGATCCTGCTGAAGACGGTGGCCATGGGGGTCCTCCTGAGGGGTCGGCGGGGCGGGGCCCCGGGGCTCGTCAGTCCCGGCCGGACGCGCCGTCGGGCTCGGGGCCGACCGCGACGGCGTTGGACGGGTCCTGGACCCATGCTGACCACGAACCCGGGTAGAGCGCCACTCCGGGTCGCCCCGCGACGGCCAGGGTGAGCACGGCGTGCGCCGCGGTGATGCCCGAGCCGCAGTACACGGCCACGGGAGTGGCGTCGTCCACGCCGACGGCGTCGAACCGCTCCGCCAGCTCCGCGGCGGGCCGCAGGCGGCCGTCCTCGGCGATGCTCTCCGCCGTGGGCACGTTCCGCGCCCCGGGGATGTGACCGGCCACGGGGTCGAAGGGCTCGACCTCCCCGCGGTAGCGCTCGGCCGCCCGCGCGTCGAGGAGCAGACCGCCGGAGGCCATCGCCTCGGCCCCGGCCGTGTCCACGACGGGCATGCGGCCCCAGGACGGCCGGGCGGTGCCGGGCACCGGGATGACCTCACCGGGCTGCAGGGGCAGGCCCGCGGCGCGCCACGCCTCGAGGCCGCCGTCCAGGAGCATGGAGTCCCGCAGCCCCGCGTGGCGCAGCAGCCACCAGGCGCGCGCGGCGGACAGGCCGTGGTCGTCGTCGTAGACCACGATGGTGTCGCCCTCGTCGATCCCCCACATCCGCACAGTCTCCGCGAACTGGCGCGCGTCCGGCAGGGGGTGGCGCCCCGCCGCCGGACCGGCGTGG
>NZ_JBFBBE010000487.1:0-1042 GCF_040682555.1 Streptomyces sp. NPDC051172 | reverse complement strand
GCGGCGGTCGCCTGCAGCTGGGCGCGGATCCGTTCGGCCGTGCACTCGTTCTCCGGCGTCACGGTGCCGGTGAAGGTGAAGATCTCCACGTCGCCCTCGCGGCGGTGCCCGGTCGGGATGAGGCTCTCGCGCACGTCGAACACGGCGTTCCACAGCGACGGGTCGCCGTGCCAGCCGCGCTCGTCCGCGAACAGGAAGTCCAGGGCGGTGTCCGCCTCGTCCTCGGTGTCCGTCGGCACGGTCTGCACGGGCACCAGCAGATCGCCGCAGCCGAAAGGCCGGCCGCTCGTCCCCGGGACCGCCTCCGCCTCGGCGACGGCGAGGTAGACCGTCAGCGGCTGATACCCCTCCGTCGCGGGCAGGGGCACGCCGTCGTCGGACGCCGAGTCCTCGGCCAGGTCGGGGGCGACCGCGCAGCCGGCCACCAGGCACGCGGCCGCCACGGCACCCGTGAGCCGCAGGGCGCGGGAAGGGGAGGTCGGGCGCATCGGGTACTCCTGGCGGTCGGGGGGTCGGCGGCGTCGGACGGGCCGACGGCCTCTCCATGCTACGACCGTCCGCCTCGCCCGCCGTGATCGGATGTGAGGCCTCGCACGAGTGGGAAGGGGCCCGCGGGCGGACGGCCGCGGCGGGCTAGGCTGGAGACCATGCCCGTGAGGAACCGTCGCGCCGCCGCCCTGCCCGCCAAGCTCAGCCGCTCCTGGCTGCTGGTCAGCGCGGCCACCCCCGACGCGTTCGCCCCCGCCCTGGCCTCCGAGGCCGACTCCGTCATCTTCGACCTCGAGGCCGCCGTGCCGGAGGAGCAGAAGGACGCGGCCCGCCAGCACGTCGTGGACGCCCTCTCCGGTGGCATGACGGCGTGGGTGCGCATCTCCGCGACCTCCACGGCCCACTGGCAGCGGGACCTCGAGGCGCTCGCGGGCCTCGACGGCGTGCGCGGCGTCGTGCTGGCCGAGACCGAGGAGCCGGAGCAGGTCACGTTCACCGCCATGCGTCTGCGCGCCGGCACCCCGGTGATCGCCCTGTTGGAGTCCGCCCTGGG
>NZ_JBFBBE010000486.1:0-1043 GCF_040682555.1 Streptomyces sp. NPDC051172 | reverse complement strand
GCGCCGGGTGCTGATCGAGGCGGGCATCGACCCGGACCTGGTGCCCCCGCGCTACGGCACCGGCTACTTCAAGCACATCTTCGGCGGCGGCTATGCGGCCGGGTACTACTCCTATGTGTGGGCAGAGGTGCTGGACGCGGACGCCGTGGAGTGGTTCCGCGAGCACGGCGGGATGACGCGGGAGAACGGCCGCCGGTTCGCGGACGAGCTGCTCTCGCGGGGCGACACGCGTGACCTGCTGGAGTCCTACCGCGCGTTCCGTGGCCGGGACGCCGAGCTCGAGCCGCTGCTGCGCCGTCGGGGACTGGCGGACGCCGCGGCCTGAGCGCGGTCAGCGCCTCCGGTCGCCGGGGCGGGGGGCGCTGAGCACGGCGCGCAGCCAGCCGCGCACGGTGGTGTCCCACTTGCGCGGGTCCACGTTCTGCTCCCGGGTGTGGCGGGCCTGGTGGAAGCGGACGAACCGAACCAGGTCCGGGTTGCGCTCGGCCAGGTCCTGCGAGGGGCCGACGGGCACGTACTCATCGTCCTCGGAGTGCAGGATCAGCGTGGGCACGCGCACGTGGTCGGCGCGGGCCACCCAGTCCAGGGCCTTGAGGTCCACGGGGGCGGCCAGGCCCGTGATGAACCGGCCGGCCCGGTTGGCCAGCAGCCACTGGCCGAGCAGGCCCACGGCTTCGGGGATCCGGTTGAGCCGGGCCTGGTGGCGCAGCACGTCCACCCAGTCCACGACGGGGCCCGTCAGGACCACGCCGCGCACGCGCGGGGCCAGCGTGGAACGGTCCACGGTCTGCAGCACCACGGCCCCGCCCATGGACCAGCCGAAGAGGACGACGTCCCGGGCGCCATGGTCCAGGGCGTAGCGGATCGCGGCCTCGACGTCCTCCCACTCGGTGGTGCCCAGCCCGTAGCGGGCGTCGGCCGCGTCCGGGGCGTCGCCGTCGTTGCGGTAGGAGATCAGCAGCGACGTCATGCCCAGGCGGCGGGCGGTCGGGACGGCGCGGATGCCCTCGTTGCGGCGCGCGCCCCGGCCGTGGACCATCACC
>NZ_JBFBBE010000485.1:0-1043 GCF_040682555.1 Streptomyces sp. NPDC051172 | reverse complement strand
TGATCCACAAGACCGGCCCCGCCACCTACGCCCTCGCCTGCTGACCCGACACGCTCGACACCGACCAGAAGATCCTTAACTTCCCGGCCTTGCCTTTTGCTTCGGTGGCGGTGATGAGGGCTTGGATGATGCGCAGGGCTCGGCCCTGGAGGGGTTTGGTCAGGCCCATGGGCTGCGGCTGCTTTTGGAGGGCGGCCACGACGGCATGGGGTTTGGTGAGTCTGGTCGGCACAGGGAGCGGGGTGAGTTCGGCGAGGCGCCAGGCGGGGATGTCGACGAGCTTGATTTCGTAGCCGCGGTGGGTGCGGTGTCCGTAGAGTTCCTGAGTGTGGGGGATCTTGCCGGACTGGCGGGCGGCGTTGACCCGTGACCTCCAATTCACCGCGTGCGGGCCGGATTCGATGGTCTTGATGAGGCAACCACCCTTCGCAGCCAGTTCTTCGAGTAGTTGGTCCGCGTAGTTCGTACGGGCCTTCGGCACGGTTCTGGGACGTGGCGGTGCCGGTTTTCGGCTGGGTCGTTCCGGCGGCCGGGTGCTCTGCTCCACGGGGCGGATGCCGCGTTCGGTGAGATGCTGCCGCCCTTTCTCAGTGAGGTGGGCGCTCCAATGCCCGCGACGTTTAGTGACTTTGACGAGTCCTCGGTTCTGCAGGGCCTGTCCACTGGCCTTGTACGTGCTGTCCGGCCAGACTCCGTCGGGACACCCCTGGTCCACCCAGTCGAGCACCGCCTGCTGCCGCTCGTTGAGGGCCTTGTGCATGTAGCCTCCCGCCGTTTCCCTACGCGCGCTGCCCTGGAAACACAATGCCCGCTGCCTCTCCCGGAATTCGGGGCGGGCTGAGAGGACACCTCGTTCGGATGAGAGGTACTGGAAGGTGCGTTTGCGGCGAGAACAGTTCTTCCCGGTGTTGATGCGAAACGGCTTGGATTCAGAGTCGTTGATGAGGTCCTGAGCCTCGATCCACCGCGTGAATATTGATCACGGGTGTCGGGCGGGTTGCGGGTGTTTCTTCGGGGTGCGGGCAGCGGTGATCGCCGGGTGG
>NZ_JBFBBE010000484.1:0-1044 GCF_040682555.1 Streptomyces sp. NPDC051172 | reverse complement strand
CGGCACACCGCCGCGGTTGGTGTGGGTGAAGGCCCGGGGCGCCTGGCCGTCGTGGGCCATCGCGTAGAGCAGGCGACCGGACGCGTAGATGCAGGCGTTGATCGCGGAGACGGCGGCCGTGAGCACCACGAAGTTCAGCAGGTGCGGGGCGAAGGGGACGCCGAGGCCCTCGAAGATCTGCACGAACGGGCTGGCCTTGCCGTCCACCTGGTTCCAGGGGACGAGGGCCATGATGACCGCCATCGTCAGCACGTAGAACAACAGGATGCGGATCGGCACCGTGTTGATGGCCTTGGGCAGCACCTTCTCCGGGTTCTTGGCCTCGCCCGCGGCCACGCCGAGGGTCTCGATGCCGCCGAAGGAGAAGGTCACGATGGTGAGCGCGGTCAGCACGCCCAGGATGCCGTGCGGCAGGAATCCGCCGTGGTCCACGAGGTTCGCCAGGCTGGCCTGGGTGCCGTCCGCGGTGGAGGCGCCGGTGAAGAGCAGGATCACACCGCCGAAGATCATCGCCACGATGGCCCCGACCTTCACGAGCGTCAGCCAGAACTCGGCCTCACCGAAGTTGCCGACGTGCGTGAAGTTGATCAGGCCGACCACGAGGATCGTGGCAGCGACCCAGGCCCAGGCCGGGACCTCCGGGAACCAGAACGCCATGTACGTGGTGATGGCGGCGGTGTCCGCGACGACCACGACGGCCAGCTCGAAGACGAAGGTCCAGCCGGTCACGTAGCCGGCGAAGGGGCCGAGATAACGGGAGGCGTAGGCGGCGAAGGAGCCGGAGACGGGCTCACGGAGCGTCATCTCGCCGAGGGCGCGCATCACAAGGAACACGGCGGCGCCGGCGATCAGGAAGGACAGGATCACGCCCGGCCCGGCGGTCTGGATGCCGCCGGCCGAGCCGTAGAAGAGGCCGGTGCCCACCGCCGTGCCCAGGGCGATGAACATGATGTGCCGCTGGCTCAGGCCGCGGTGCAGCTGCCCGCGGTCCGCGGTGGCCGCGCCGGGCTCGGCGACGTGGGAGCCGGAGGGGGAGGTGCTCAC
>NZ_JBFBBE010000483.1:0-1045 GCF_040682555.1 Streptomyces sp. NPDC051172 | reverse complement strand
ACGACCACGAGCTTGGCCACCCGACCGCCCGTCGAGGACAGCCCCTTCCCCGAGCTGGGGACGCGCGCCGCGGCGTCGGGGCCGAAGGGGCTGCGGGACGGGCCGAGGTCGGTGGCGGTGCTCATGGGTGCTCCCGTGGGGTGATCGTCGGGGGTGCGCCCCGGGTGGGGCGGGTCTCAGGGTCAGCGTAGCCGCCGGGCCCATCGCGGGCACGGGCCACCGCGGCCTAGGGTGAGGGCATGCGCACTCCCTCCCCGATCGGACTCCTGCTGGACGTGGACGGCCCCGTGGCCTCCACCGAGACCCGGACCGTGCCGGAGGGGATCATCGACGTACTCGTCCGCCTCGCGCGGCGCGGGGTGCCGGTCGGCTTCAACACGGGCCGCTCCACGGACTTCCTCCTGCACAGCGTGATCGCCCCGCTGCGGGACGCGGGTCTCCCGGACGACGCTCCCTTCCACGCGATCTGCGAGAAGGGCGCCGTGTGGTTCCCGTTCTCCGCGGTGCCCTCCGGGGACCTGCCCGACGTCACCGTGGACGGCACCGCCCCGGACTGGCTCCGCACCGACCCGGACATGGCCATCGACGCGGACACCCGTGACGCGATCTGGGCCCTCAACGATGAGCGCGCCGGGGACCTGCAGTTCATCGACCGCACCAAGCTGGCCATGGTCTCCCTCGAGAAGACGGTGGGCGCGGACCAGACGGAGTACGAGCGGGTGCGCGACGATGTCGCCGCGGGCGTCGAGGACCTGCTCGCCGAGCGCGGACTCGCCGAGGACGTGCGCGTGGCCCCCTCGGTGATCTCGGTGGACGTCGAGCACCGCTCCTCCGGCAAGGACCTGGGCGTCGAGCGCTGCTTCGACCTGCTGGCGGAGGCGGGCACCCCGGTGCCCGAACGCTGGCTCACCGCGGGCGACTCGCGCAGTGACTACGCCATGGCCGACCGGCTGCACGAGCGCGGTCTGGCCGTGGAGCACATGGACGTGCGGCCCGCCGACGGCGTCCCCGAGAAGCCCTACGGCGTGGTGACGGCGGCGATCCT
>NZ_JBFBBE010000482.1:0-1046 GCF_040682555.1 Streptomyces sp. NPDC051172 | reverse complement strand
TCCTTCGCCGGGACGATCACACTGACGATCGGTGTACCTGCAACCGCCGACTCGTTCACGTGGCGGCCTCCCCGTCCACATCGCGAACGCGTCGGGCGGGCACACCGGCATACAGGCCATTCGCCTCGCAGTCTTTGGTGACGACGGCGCCGGCCGCGATGATGCACCCTGCCCCGACATTCAGTCCCGGAAGGATGATCGCGCCGGCCCCGATCCACGTGCCGTCGCCGACCACCACCGGCTCCGGCCCGCCTTTTCCGGCCCGCATCTCCGGACCACCGATCGAGTGCTTCGCGGTGATGATCATGGACCGCGGACCCATGTAGACGTTCCGCCCGAGGGCAACGGGGCCGTTGTCGATGAAGACCTCACGGTTGAGATAGCACCCCTCTTGCATGGTCAGCGCCGAGGGGTCCAGCACCCTCACCTCAGCGGAGAACCAGGAATCCCGGGCGCCCTGCAGGCCGAGCCGTGCGAGGAGGGCGGGACGCAGGCGGTTCGGGAGGACTTCGGAACGCGACGCGACAAGAAGGAGACGGCGAGCGGTGGCACCTCCGGGGATTTTCATGCGCGCTCCTCCCCCTGCCTCGTGATGGCCATGGCGACTCCTAGGGCGCTGGCCGGCCGGCGCTTCCGCGGCACGTATACCTCGGCCTTGCCCCAAGCGTGGCCGGCTGCAGTGTTCAGGCGCATCCACACCCCGGGCCAGTCACGCGGTTTGCGACCGGCCGCCATGAGAGCGGCGCTACCGGCTGCGCGCGCCAGCTCCCCCCAGGGGCTGGGGAAATGCGAGCGAGCGTTCAGCCCATAACGGTCGGCAACTAGAGCATGGGCGTAGGCCGATCGTCGGGCCAGTCGGGTGCGGAAGCGCAGGTCCCATTTCCCACGGAAGGCGATACGCACCGCGGGGGCTACATCCACCGCGATGCCCAGGCGGTGCGCCCTGACGCCGAAGTCGTTGTCCTCGTAGACCCCGCCCAGAGAGATGTCGAAGCCGCCGACGCGTGTGTAGACGTCCCGGGTCGCCCCGAAGTCCCCGCCCATCA
>NZ_JBFBBE010000481.1:0-1046 GCF_040682555.1 Streptomyces sp. NPDC051172 | reverse complement strand
GCGGCGTGCCCCCGGACATCGCGACCGAGCTCGTGGCCGCCGCCCGCGTGGCCGCGGACCTGGACACCCGCATGGAGCGCCTGCATGACCAGGTGCAGGAGACCGACAGGGACGACGACGCCGCCGCGGCCTGGGAGGACGACGGCGGTCCCGCCTTCGAGGACGAGCCGGCGGCGGGGCCGGATGGCGCGGGTCCGGGTGAGGCGCGGCCGGGTGACGACGCGCCCGGCGCGTCCACCGTCTGAGCCCCTCCGTCCACACCCGGCGGGCCGCGTGCACAGGGTTCTCCACAGAGTTGTCCACAGGTGTGGATGAGTCACACGCGTGTGATCCACCGAAGCAGCGCGGGGCGTGGCCGCAGACCGGGGAGGACATGCTGACGGAACGGGGCGGGGCGACTCCCGGTAGCCTGAGCCGATGCCCTCCACCGCCGTGCCGCCGCGCGACTCCGGCGCCGCCTCCACCCTGCCCGCCCGCACCGGGCACCGCGGGGTGTCGATCCTGCGTACCGCCGCCCTCGTCCTCGTGGTGGCGGCGTTCGTGTGGCTGGCACTCACCGTGCGCCTGCCCGGTGTGGACGAGCTGCGCGCCCAACTGGACGGCTTCGGCTGGTGGAGCTGGCTGGCGTTCACCGTGCTGTACGCGGCCGTGGCGCTCACCCCCATCCCCGTGACGATCATGGCGGTCACCGCCGGTGTGCTCTTCGGCGCGATCGAGGGGACGGTGCTGTCCGTCGTCGGAGCCCTGCTGGGCTCGCTCGGGGCGTACGGCATCGCGCGCGCGGTCGGGCGCGAGGTGGCCCTGCGCTGGCTCGGCCGCCACGCCGAGACCGTGGAGCGGCGGCTCGAGGACACCGGGTTCCTCGCCCTGCTGACCCTGCGCGTCGCCCCGGGGCTGCCGTACTGGCCCGTGAACTACGGGGCGGGCGCGCTCGCCGTGCCGCTGGGGATCTTCGCCGGCTCCACCGCGGTCGGCGTGATCCCCGGACAGCTCTCCCTCGTGGCACCGGCCGCGCTGGCCCGGCACCTGCACGACACCCTCTTCAC
>NZ_JBFBBE010000480.1:0-1046 GCF_040682555.1 Streptomyces sp. NPDC051172 | reverse complement strand
GCTCGTCCATCGCGGCCACGTGGCCCTGCGGGAAGTGGCGGGCCACGTAGAGCTGCGCCACGTCCTCGCCGGCCGCCCCGTTGACGAACGCGACCGCGCGCTTCCAGCGGGGGCGGACCTCCTCGGTGCCGGCCAGGCGGCGGCCGTAGAAGGAGAAGTTCTCCTGCACGAAGGCGTCCGGCAGGAACCCGGCGAAGGAGCGCAGCACCTGCAGGATCAGCCAGTATCGCCAGTCCTCGAGGTCGGCGGCCTCGGGGCCCTCGAGCAGCTCCTGCACACCGGAGAGGAAGTCCGGCTGCCACACCACGACCTCCGCGGCGCGCTCGCCCGCGGCGTCCACGCCCTCGAGCCACGCGTCGGCCAGGGGGAAGAGCTCCGTCAGCCGGTCGTGGGTCATGAGGTTGTAGCGGGCCACGGCGTCCCGGGTGCGGACCACGTCCCAGTGCAGGGCGGCGATGCGCTTCTCCAGCTCCACCACCCGGGCGCCCAGCGCGGCGGCCTCGTCCCGGTCCGCGCCGATCCCGGCCAGCGCCAGCAGACGGCCGGTGTGCTCGGTGTACTGCTCGAGGATCTCGGCGTAGGCCTCGTCCCGGTAGTAGGACTCGTCCGGCAGGCCCAGGCCGCCCTGGAGCAGGTGCAGGAGCATGCGGTCCGGGTTCCCGGCGTCGTTGAGGGCGCCGGTGTTGATGAGGCCGGAGACGCCCTGGCGCTGCAGTCGCCCGGACAGGGCGAGCAGCTCCGCGGGGGTGGACACGGTGGCCACCGCCGCGAGGTCCGAGGCGATCGGCTCGAGGCCGCGGGCCTCCACGGTCTCGTCGTCCATGAACGAGGCGTACAGCGCGGCGATCCGGCGCTTGAGCTCCGGATGCTCCGTGCCCTCCGCGTCCTCCTCGTCCAGCGGGGCGAGCGGGACGTCCCGGTGCGCGCCGGCCGCGGCCGTGGCCTGCACGCGCGCCTGGGCGGGGTCGAAGCCCGTGCCGACCTCGCGCACGGCGTCCTCGCACAGGTGCCGGACGGCGAGCTCGGCCGCGTCCCGCAGCTCGAGG
>NZ_JBFBBE010000479.1:0-1048 GCF_040682555.1 Streptomyces sp. NPDC051172 | reverse complement strand
GCCTGCTGGTACGCCTCGGGGTCCAGGGCGATGCCGTGGTGCCGGCGCAGGTTCCGCACGAGCGCCGGGTTCAGGCGGGCCGGCTCGGTGATCTGGACCTCCAGCTCGTCCCGGCCCCGGGCGCCGCGGCGCACCGTCAGGGCCACGCGGGCCAGCAGCACGGGGGCGGAGCGGCGCTCCCGCCGGCCGTCCTCCTCAGCCGTCCACGTGGCCACGCCCACGGCGAGCGCGCCGACGTCGATGCCGCGTTCCTCCGCCAGCTCGCGGACCTTGGCGCGCAGGCCGAGGGAGACCTCGTGCGCCGCGTCCAGCACCGGGCCGGCCGGCAGCAGGGTGGACAGGCGGGTGCGCCGCCCCAGAAGCAGCTGCGAGACGCCGGAGGAGTTCGCCTCCGTGAGGTCGATGCTGTTGGCCGCCGAGGGCGCGAACCGCAGCATCGTGTCGTTCTCGGCGCCCGAGCCCAGGGAGGACACCCAGGCGGCCGGATCGGGGCGGGTCTGCCCCTCGTCGGGGCGTGCGGTGGCGCGGGCGCGGGCCAGGCGCGGGAACTCCTGCTCGGTCACGTGCGTGCGGTCCTTCCTCCGTCGCCTGGGTCCAGGCGGTCTTCGTGCGGACGGCCGCCCCGGTCAGGGGCGGCCGGATGCGGCGCCGGACGCGCCGCTCACTCCCACTCGATGGTGCCCGGCGGCTTGCTGGTCACGTCGAGCACGACGCGGTTGACACCGTCGACCTCGTTGGTGATGCGGTTCGAGATGCGGGACAGGACGTCGTCCGGGATCCGCGCCCAGTCCGCCGTCATGGCATCCTCGCTGGTGACGGGGCGCAGGACGACCGGGTGGCCGTAGGTGCGGCCGTCACCCTGCACGCCCACGGAGCGCACGTCCGCGAGCAGCACCACCGGGCACTGCCAGATCTGGCGGTCCAACCCGGCCGCGGTGAGCTCGGCGCGCACGATCGCGTCCGCGCGGCGCAGCAGGTCCAGGCGCTCCTGGGTGACCTCGCCGATGATGCGGATGCCCAGACCCGGGCCCGGGAACGGCTGGCGGTG
>NZ_JBFBBE010000478.1:0-1049 GCF_040682555.1 Streptomyces sp. NPDC051172 | reverse complement strand
ATGCTGCGCTCGGCCTCCGTGCCGCCGTCCAGGGTCCACTCGTGGACCTGCGGCTTGATCTCCGTCTTCACGACGCCGGGGATGCGGGCCAGGCCGGCCATGTCGATCTCGTTGTCGAAGTGGCCCACGTTGCCCACGATGGCCTTGTCCCTCATGGCGGCCATGTGCTCGGCCATGATGATGTCCTTGCCGCCGGTGGTGGTGACGAAGATGTGGCCCTCGCCCACCACGTCCTCGAGGCGGGCCACCTGATAGCCGTCCATCGCGGCCTGCAGTGCGCAGATCGGGTCGATCTCCGTGACGATCACGCGGGCGCCCTGGCCGCGCAGGGCCTCGGCGGCGCCCTTGCCGACGTCGCCGTAGCCGCAGACCACGGCCACCTTGCCGCCGATCAGCACGTCCGTGGCGCGCATGATGCCGTCCGGCAGGGAGTGGCGGATGCCGTACCTGTTGTCGAACTTGGACTTCGTCACGGCGTCGTTCACGTTGATCGCCGGGAAGAGCAGGCGGCCCGCCTGCGCCAGCTGGTAGAGACGCAGCACGCCCGTGGTGGTCTCCTCGGAGACGCCGCGCAGGGTGCCGGCGGTCCGGGTCCAGTGCTGCGGGTCGCGGGCCAGCGAGCGACGCAGCGTCTCGAGGATGATCCGGTACTCCTCGGGGTCGTCCTCGGTGGCGCTGGGCACGGCGCCCGCGGCCTCGAACTCGACGCCCTTGTGCACCAGCAGGGTGGCGTCGCCGCCGTCGTCCAGGATCATGTTGGGGCCGCGGTCCGGATCCTCGTCCGCGCCCGGCCAGGTGAGGATCTGCGAGGCGGTCCACCAGTAGTCCTCGAGGGACTCGTTCTTCCAGGCGAACACCGGCACGCCCTGCGGGTCCTCGGGGGTGCCCGAGCCCACGACGACGGCGGCGGCGGCCTCGTCCTGCGTGGAGAAGATGTTGCAGGAGGCCCACCGGACCTCGGCGCCGAGGGCGGTGAGGGTCTCGATGAGCACGGCGGTCTGCACGGTCATGTGCAGGGAGCCGGCGATGCGGGCGCCCTTCAGCGGCTG
>NZ_JBFBBE010000477.1:0-1055 GCF_040682555.1 Streptomyces sp. NPDC051172 | reverse complement strand
CACGGGGGCGCCGCGGTTGATGGCCATCCGGTTGGACCGGCCCGGCAGGATCTCCAGCTCGAGGGCGACGGTGCGGGAACCGCGGTGCACGCGCCCGGCGATCCGGGCCCGGTCCCGACCGAAGCGCACGAGCTGCGCGTCCGAGCTGACCCGGTGGGACTGCTGGGCGCCGAGGTAGCCGATCGCCTCCACGAGGTTGGTCTTGCCCACCCCGTTGGCCCCGAGCAGCACCGTGGACCCCGGCGTCAGCTCCAGGTCGGCCCAGCGGTAGGACCGGAAGTCCGCGACGGTGTGGTGGGACAGGTACACGGGAGCGTCCGGCCCCCTGCGTCAGGCGATGCGCACCGGCATCACGAGGTAGCGGTAGTCGGAGACGACGCCGTCCTCCTGGTTCACGCCGGTGAGCAGGGCGGGCTTGGGCGCGGACGTGAAGGCGAAGCGCACCTGCGGCTGGTCCACCACGGCCAGGCCCTCGGAGAGGTAGGACGGGTTGAACGCCACGGTGATGTCCTCGCCCTCGAGCGTGCACGGCACGGACTCGTTGGCGCTCGCGTCGTCGCCGGTGCCGGCGTCCAGGGTGACCTGGCCCTCCGTGAACACCATGCGCAGGGCGGTGTTGCGCTCGGCCACGAGGGCCACGCGGCGGGACGCCTCGACCAGGGCGGCGGTGTCCACCACGGCCTGGATGGGGCTGGACTCGGGGAAGAGCGAGCGGATCTTGGGGTACTCGCCGTCCACGAGCACGGAGGTGGTGCGGCGGCCACCGGAGGCGAAGCCCACGAGGTCGGCGGTCTGACCGAGGAGGATCTCCAGGTCGCCGCCGGAGCCGAGGGACTTGGCGACCTCGGTGAGCGTGCGCGCCTTGATGAGCAGCGACGTCGAGATGGACGGGTCCGCCGGGGTCCAGCGGATCTCCTTCATGGCCAGCCGGTAGCGGTCCGTGGCCAGGAAGGTCATGGTGTCGCCCTCGATCTCCACCTTCACGGCGGTGAGGATCGGCAGGGTGTCGTCCTTGGAGGCGGCGACGGTGACCTGGGCGACGGCGTGGGCGAACG
>NZ_JBFBBE010000476.1:0-1055 GCF_040682555.1 Streptomyces sp. NPDC051172 | reverse complement strand
GCCTGATGGCGGTTCGGGCGGCCTGTGGACAACTCCCCGTCGAACGGGTCCGCCGCCACGCTGTCCACAGTCATGGTGTCCTGGACCACACGCATCGACGGAACGGGGTATCTTCCTGATCGAGACATGTGCGGCGCTGGGGATGGCGCCGAATCGGGCACAGGAGGGACACATGGATGCGGTGCGCATTCTCGAGGACGAGATCCGGGAGATCGTCCGCCGGCAGGGCATCGACCCGCAGCGTGAGCACGCCCGGGTCCTGACGCTCATCCAGGACGCGGCCGCGGACTACGAGTCCCGCGCGATGGTCAGCTCGCTGCCGGACCTGGAGGATCCCGTGGCGGCGCGGCAGGACCTGTTCGACCGCATCGCGGGTCTCGGGCCGCTCCAGCGGCTCATGGACGATCCCTCCGTGGAGGAGATCTGGCTGAACGCGCCGGACGCCGTCTACTGCGCGCGGTCCGGCCGCTCCGAGCTGACGGGCATCGTCCTGACCGAGGAGGAGGTGCAGGACCTCGTCGAAGTCATGTTGAAGTCCTCGGGCCGGCGGCTGGACCTGTCGATGCCGTTCGTCGACGCGGCCCTGCCGGACGGTTCGCGCCTGCACGTGGCCATCCCCGACATCACGCGGCGGCACTGGGCCGTGAACATCCGGAAGTTCATCGCCCGGGCTCGCCGGCTGGACGACCTCGTCCGGGGCGGTTCCCTCACCCCGACGGCGGCCCGCTTCCTGGACGCGGCCGTGGACGCGGGCATGAACATCCTCGTCAGCGGGGCCACCCAGGCGGGCAAGACCACCCTGCTCAACTGCCTGGCCTCGGCCATCGGCCCGCGGGAGCGCGTCATCACCGTGGAGGAGATCTTCGAACTGCAGATCCCGGTCCGCGACGTCGTCGGGCTCCAGTGCCGTCAGCCGAACCTGGAGGGCCACGGCGAGATCCCGCTGCGCCGCCTCGTCAAGGAGGCGCTGCGGATGCGCCCGGACCGCCTGATCGTCGGCGAGGTGCGCGAGGCCGAGGCACTGGACATGCTCGTCGCGCTGAACTCCGGCCTGG
>NZ_JBFBBE010000475.1:0-1056 GCF_040682555.1 Streptomyces sp. NPDC051172 | reverse complement strand
CCTCTCCATCGCCCCGTTCGTGCCCGGTGACCTGATCAAGCTCGTCGTGGCCGTCATCCTCATCGTCGGCCTGTGGAAGGCCTACCCCCGCGCCTTCCGATGAGCCCGGACCGTTCCCTCACCCTCACGGGCGTCCGCGTCGAGGCCGACGGCCCCGAGGGCGTCGTCGTGCTCCTCGACGGCGTGGACCTCACCCTCACGGCCCCGCGTGTGGCGGTGATCGGGGAGAACGGCTCCGGCAAGTCCACGCTGGCCCGCGCGATCGCCGGGCTGGCCGACGTCGTCGCCGGGGAGGTGACCGTGCACGGGGTGGACGCCGTCCGGGACGTGAAGGCGCTGCGCCGCACCGTCGGCTTCGTGTTCGCGAACCCGGCCGCGCAGATGGTCATGCCCACCGTCCGGGAGGACGTGGAGCTGACCGTGAAGTCGCTCAGGGACGACGCCGGCCGCCGCCTGGCCAAGGACGACGTCGCCGCGCGCGTGGCCGCGGCGCTCCAGGAGCACCGGCTCGCCGCGCTCGCGGACCGGGCGTGCCTGTCCCTGTCCTCGGGGCAGGCGCAGCGGCTGGCGATGTGCTCGGTGATGACCGCCGGGCCGTCCCTCGTGATCGCCGACGAGCCGACCTCCCTGCTGGACGGCCGGCACCGGCGGATCGTGGCCGACCGGCTGCTGGCCGCCGACCCCTCGGCCCCGGACGGGTTCCAGCTGCTGCTGGTGACCCACGACCTCGAGCTGGCCCGTGCGTGCGACGAGGCGGTGTGGATCCACGGCGGCCGTGTGGAGCGGACCGGCCCGGCCGAGGACGTGGTCGAGGCGTACGAGCGCTTCCTGGACCACGCCGTGGCGGCGGAGCTGCGCTGATGCTCTCCCTGTACGTCCACGGTGACTCGCCCCTGCACCGCGCTCGCGCCGGCCTCAAGACGGGCCTGTTCGCGGTGTGGGTGCTGGCCCTGACCCTGTTGCCGCTGTCCCTGTGGACGGCGGGCGCCGCCGTCGTGGGCGCCGTGACCGCGTATCTCGTGGGCTTCGGGCTGCGGCGCGGGACGGCGATGATCG
>NZ_JBFBBE010000474.1:0-1056 GCF_040682555.1 Streptomyces sp. NPDC051172 | reverse complement strand
TGAGGTGCCCCCGGCGGTGTGGACACGCTGACAATGGATCTTGCAGATCCGAGGAAGGGTGTCCTGGTGGGACGGAAGTCTCCGTATCCGGAGGAGTTCAGGAATGACGCCGTCGCGTTGTACCGCGCGGCGGGCGGGAAGCGCACGTATGCGGCGGTCGCGGCGGACGTCGGGGTGACCGGCGAGACGCTCCGCAGCTGGGTGCGGCAGGCTGACGAACATGCTGGCCGCGATCGCAGCCGCGGTGAACAAGACACGGAGAGCCGGGACGAGGAACTGGCCCGGCTGCGGGCGGAGAACGGCCGGCTGCGCAAGGCGGAGAAGGAGTGGGAGCTCGAGCGGGAGATCCTGCGTCGGGCAGCTGCGTATTTTGCCCGGGAGGTGAAGTGAAGACCCGCCGCTGGAACTTCATCTCTGCCAACCGCGCCGACTTCGGCGTGCAGCGGATATGCCGGGTCCTTCAGGTCTCGCGCTCGGGCTACTACCAGTGGCTCGCCGGCGCGAAGGCCCGCACCGTGCGGCAGGCCGCTGAGGACGCCCTGGTTGCAGAGATCCGCGAGGTCCACACCGCGCACAAGGGCACCTACGGGGTCCGCCGCGTGCATGCCGAGCTGCGGGGTTTCGGGCACGCCGTCAACCGCAAGCGCGTCGAGCGCCTGATGCGACTCAACCGAATCGAGGGACGCCATCTGCGGCGCCGCAAGCGCACCACCGTCCCGGACCGGCTCGCGCCGCCTGCCCCGGACCTCGTCCAACGCGACTTCTCAGCAGGCAAGTTGGACGAGAAGTGGTGCGGAGACATCACATACGTGCAGGTCGGCGGCACCTGGCTGTATCTCGCCTGCGTGCTGGATATGTGCTCACGCCGGGTGCTCGGCTACTCGATGGCCACCCACATGCGCGCCGAGCTGGTCATCGACGCCTTGACGATGGCCGTGGCGACGCGCGGCGGCGATGTGGACGGCGTGATCTTCCACGCGGACCGTGGCTCGCAATACACGTCAGCCGCGTTCGCGCAGGTCTGCGACGGTTTCGGGATCCGCAGGAGCATGGGCC
>NZ_JBFBBE010000473.1:0-1059 GCF_040682555.1 Streptomyces sp. NPDC051172 | reverse complement strand
CATGGCGCTGACCCGAGCGGCCTTCGGCCACCGCGGATCTCTGCTGCCGGTGACGTTCAACGTGGTGGTCCTGATGGGGTGGTCCTGGGTGCAGGCCATGCTGGCCGGCCTCGCGGTGGACGCCCTGGTGTCCGCGGCCACCGGATTCTCCTCGCCGCTGCTCTTCGCGGTTCTGTGCCAGCTCGTCGTCGTGGCCCTGGCGATCCTCGGGCACGAGGGCATCGCGCGGATCGAACCCTGGCTGGCCCTCGTGATGCTCGCCGTGATGGGCGGGATCTTCGTCACCGCCTTCCGTGCCCACGGCCCGGCCGAGCCGGCGTCGATCCCGGTGGACCCCGCCGTCGGGCTGACTCCCGCCCTCGCCTTCGATCTCGTCTTCGCCACGGCCATCTCGTGGACCGTCCTCTCCGCCGACATCACCCGGAACGCGAGCACCCCGCGCGCGGCCGCGCTGGGCTCTGGCATCGGCTACACCCTGTCCACCGTCATCGCGATGAGCCTGGGCCTCACGGCCTTCGCACACGTGCTCCTGGGCGACGCCGCGGCCACCCCCTTCGACCCGGCGACCCTCGTCGCGGCCTTCGGCTGGCCGCTGGCCGTGGTGATGTTCCTCTCGGTCATGGCCACGAACACGATGGTGGTCTACGGGATGGCGACGTCGGTCACCCACGCCTCGCTGAGCCGGCCCCTTCCGTTCGTGCCCGTCGCCCTGGTGCTCGGCGCGGTGAGCGTCATCGGTGCGATGTGGTTCGACCTGCTCACCCGCTTCACGGATTTCCTTGCGCTGATCGGCGCCTTCTTCGTGCCGGTGTTCGCCGTGATCCTCGTGGACTACGTGCTCCAGGGCCGCCGCACCACCCTGGACGTGCTCGTGGCCCGTGGCCCGCGCGCCTGGTTCCGCGGGGGTGTCCACGGGCGAGCAGTGGCCGTGTGGGTCGTCGGTGCCGCGACGTCGTGGCTGCTCACGGACGTGTGGCCCAGTCCCGTCGGTGTCACCGTCCCGGTGTTCCTCCTGAGCGCCCTGCTCTACGCCCTGCTCGCCTGGCCGCGTCACCGGCC
>NZ_JBFBBE010000472.1:0-1059 GCF_040682555.1 Streptomyces sp. NPDC051172 | reverse complement strand
AGCGGGCGTGGCTCGCCACCGGCCTGGCGGCGCTGCTGCTCACGGTCCGAGAGGACATGGGCGTGTCCCTGCTGGCCGTGGCCCTGGTGATGGCGATCCGTCGCTTCTGGCCGCAGGCCGCGGTCACCGCCGTGCTGGGTGTGCTCGGCTACTGGTTCGCCACGTCCGTGGTGATCCCCCACTACTCCCCCACCGGGGCGTTCGGCTACTGGCAGTTCACCGCCCTGGGCCCGGACATGCGCAGTTCGGTCCTGTTCCTGCTGACCCAGCCGTGGAACGCTGTCGCGGTGCTGTTCGACCACCCGCTGAAGGTGGCCCTCTGGCTCCTGCACTTCGTCCCATTGCTGTTCCTGCCGGTCCTGAGCCCGCTCACGCTGATGGCCCTGCCGATCTTGCTCTCGCGGCTGTTCAACGACCGGCTCAACGTGTGGGCCCCCGTGTACCAGTACGACGCGATCCTCGCCCCGCTGCTGCTCATGGCCGCGCTCGAGGCGGCCCACCGGCTGGCCGGACGCCGGGACGCGCTGCGCCGGCTGCCCGCCGTCCTCGTCTCTGCGGCACTGGCCGCCGGTCTGATCGGCACCGCGTTCTTCCCGCAGGTGTACCCACTGCACCGCACGGTCGTCGGCGACATGACGACGACGCAGCACGCCCGCGACCTCGACCACGCGGTCGCGCTGATCCCGGACGGGGTGTGCGTCGAGGCCGCCGACAACGCCGTGCCGCACCTGACGGCCCGCACCTACGTCGGGCTGCACGGGGACATCGGCGACGAACTGGCCACATGGATGATCGTGGACACCTCGGTGCCCGAGCTCGGCGGCTGGGACCCCCTCACCCCGGAGCAGGCACTGGCCCGCGCCGAGCGGCTCGGCTTCGAGCGGGTCTGGTCCGCAGGCGACGTTGTCGTCCTGCACCACCCGGACCGCGCGGTCTCGCCCACCTGCACGACGTACCTCGAACACCGCTGAGCCGCGCCCCACGGCGCCGGCGGACCCGCCCCGCCGTCAGCGGTCCGCGGACCCGCCGAGCGGCTGCAGGCCGCGTCCGGCCGGGGGC
>NZ_JBFBBE010000471.1:0-1061 GCF_040682555.1 Streptomyces sp. NPDC051172 | reverse complement strand
CGGCGGCGGACAGTTCGCGGTGCAGGGCCCGATCATGCTCCAGGCCGGTGACGCGCTCGGCGTGGATCCGGCCATCACCATCATGGCCGTCTCCTACGGCGACCAGTGGACCAACATGATCCAGCCGTTCTGGGCGATCCCCCTTCTGGCGATCGCCGGGCTGAAGATGCGCGACATCCTGGGGTACACCACGGTCGTGCTGCTCGCGTCGGGACTCGTCTTCGGCGGCACGCTCCTGCTCGTCTCGCTCTGACCCGGTCGGCCGATGCCGGCCCGGGCAGGACAGACGAAAGGCCCCGGGATCACCGGGGCCCTTCGCCTGTCATCACTCGCACCTTCATCACTCGCACCTCGATGAAGTGGTTCCACCGTACGAACCGAGCATGGGCGCAGCCGTCATGCAGCCTGGCAGTTGCCTGGCAATGGCCGCCTCAGCCCAGTGCACCGCCGGACTCCGCCAGGTAGCACGTGCCGCACAGGGACTCGTAGGTCACCTGGACGCCGTCGATCGCCACCTGGTCCCCCTCGAACACGAAGTGCTCGGCGCCCGTGGCCGGGTCCACGACCTTGCGCGTGTTGAACACCGCCTTCCGGCCGCAGCGGCAGATGGTCTTCAGCTCCTCGAGGGAGTGCGCCAGCTCCAGCAGCCGGGCGGAGCCCGGGAAGGAGCGGGTGCGGAAGTCGGTGCGCAGCCCGTAGGCGATCACGGGGACGCCGTCGAGCACGGCGATGCGCAGCAGGTCGTCCACCTGCGCCGGCTCGAGGAACTGCGCCTCGTCCACGAGCAGGCACGCCACGGGCGGGGCCTCCACGTGCCCCACGAGGGCGTCCGGGTCGTCACCGGTGGCGTGCCGGCGGAACAGCTCCCGCACGTCCGCTCCCGCCGGGACGAGGAAGTCCACGGCGCGGGTCACACCGAGGCGGGAGACGACGTCGCCCTCCCCCTTCACGTCGACCTCCGGCTTGGCCAGCAGCACCCGCTGGCCGCGCTCCTCGTAGTTGAAGGCGGCCTGCAGCAGGCCCGTGGACTTGCCGGAGTTCATAGCCCCGTAGCGGAAGTA
>NZ_JBFBBE010000470.1:0-1062 GCF_040682555.1 Streptomyces sp. NPDC051172 | reverse complement strand
GGAGAAGAGGTCAGCCATGGCGGATCCAGTCTAGGCGGGGCTCCGGACGCGACCGCGGGCGCCGCCGTCGACGCCATCCCCCACCGCGCCGCCCCGCCCCACCCCACCCGCACTTTCGAACGTGATGTGGGGCCTATCTCGCGTTCGAAAGTCCCCATGACCCCCATTTCACGTTCGAAAGTGGGCGGGAATCGGCCGGCCCACTATGGTCTTCTGGGCGTTCCGCGCGATGTGGCGACGGAGCCTCCGTCCCCCGCCACGCCACCCCGGAGCCGTCATGTCCACCACGCCGACCCCGCCCGTGTCCCACGGGTCCACCCCCAGCCGGATGACCTGGATGGACTCGATGCGCGGATTCGCCGTGCTGCTGGTGATGTTCACCCACACCTACACGATGCCGCAGGGCCTCGACGCGACCTTCAGCTCTGTGGCGTTCGCGAACGTGGTGCAGGTGTTCCAGTCGTGGCGGATGCCGATGCTCGTGTTCTTGTCCGGCGTCCTTCTGCCCCGCTCCGTGTCCAAGCCGCTGGGCACGTACTACCGCGGCAAGGCGGAGCGGATCCTGTGGCCGTTCCTCGTCTGGATGGTCGTGCTGGCGCTGGCCACGGGCAGGCCCGGGTCCCTGCTGTCCGGCGAGTTCTGGCGCGGCGGCGCGTGGCACCTGTGGTTCCTGTGGGTGCTCATGCTCTGCTACCCCATCGGCCCGGTGATCCGTCGCGTCCCGGCGCTGGTGGTCGCGGCCGTCCTCTTCGTGCTGCTCCTCGAGTTCGTCAGCGGCCCCCGCGACTGGGTGCGTCCCCTGTACTGGGGCGTGTACTTCTTCCTCGGTGCCGCCTCCGCGCGCCTGCTCCCCCGGATCCGCACGGCGCCGGCCGCCCTGGGCGTGATCGCGGTGATCCTCATGGTGCTCACCGTGACGGCCACGCGCACCGGCGCGCTCGTGGTGGCGGAGCGCCAGCCCTGGTCCGTGTTCGCCGCGCTGCCGGGGATCCTCGTGGTGCTGTGGCTCGGCCCGCGCCTGCCCCGCCTGCCGTTCCTCGAGTTCTGCGGCCGCCGCTCGAT
>NZ_JBFBBE010000469.1:0-1065 GCF_040682555.1 Streptomyces sp. NPDC051172 | reverse complement strand
CGCCCTTCCAGCCGAACTCCGGGGTCGTCGTCTTGCCGATGAACACGGCACCGTGCTCGCGCAGGCGGGCGACGGACGGGGCGTCCTCGTCCCACGCACCGAGCCCACCGCCTTCTACCTGGACCCGGTGCGACTGGTGCAGGTGCCCGCGCACGCCACGCGCATCATGTACGCCTCGCAGGACGCCCAGGGCCGACCCATCGCCGTGACCGGCACCGTGCTGACCCCCACCGCCCCGTGGACGGGCGGCGGCGAGCGCCCCGTGATCGGCTACGCGGTGGGCACCCAGGGCGCGGCGGACCGCTGCGCCCCCTCCCGCACCCTCTCCACCGGCGTGCAGTACGAAGGCGTCGGGATCACGTCCCTGCTGAGCCGCGGCCACGCCGTGGTCGTCACCGACTACGAGGGCCTGGGCACCCCGGGCACGCACACCTACATGGTCCGAGAGGCCCAGGCGCACGCCGTCCTCGACGCGGTGCGCGCGGCCGCCCAGGTGTCGGGTTCGGGCATCACCGCGACCGCGCCGGTCGCGCTCGCGGGCTACTCGCAGGGCGGCGGGGCGACCGCGGCCGCCGCCGAGCTCGCACCCGACTACGCCCCGGAGCTGGACCTCAAGGGCGCCTACGCGGGCGCCCCGCCGGCCGACCTCGTGCAGGTCGCGGACCGGA
Organism: Streptomyces sp. NPDC051172; assembly: GCF_040682555.1. NCBI lineage: Bacteria > Bacillati > Actinomycetota > Actinomycetes > Kitasatosporales > Streptomycetaceae > Streptomyces > Streptomyces sp. NPDC051172. The sequence goes on along the minus strand of NZ_JBFBBE010000469.1, from coordinate 397 downwards.
TCGACGGCGGCCTCTACGCGGCCTTCCTGCTCTACGCGATGGCAGGGCAGCTCGCCGCCTACGACGTGGACCCGGCCACGCACCTCAACGAGACCGGCCTGGCGGCCCTCACCGGCGCGGCCGAGACCTGTGTGGCAGGCAGCCTCGCCTACGCGCACCTCGACTCCGCCACGCTGACCCACACGGGGCAGGACTTCCCTGAGCTCGTCCGCTCCGACGCCGAGCTGGCCGGGATCCTCGCCGAGCAGCGGATCGGCGCGCAGGGCCGCCGCCCCGATGTGCCGGTGATGATCGCGCACTCCGTCACGGACGACGTCATCCCGTACCGCGCCGGCCGCGACCTGGGCCGCCGCTGGTGCGCGGAGGGCGCGCGGGTGCGCTTCGACCCGCTCCTCAC
>NZ_JBFBBE010000468.1:0-1066 GCF_040682555.1 Streptomyces sp. NPDC051172 | reverse complement strand
CGGCGCGCGCCTTCGACGGCGACGACAAGGCCGGCGGCTACCTGGACTTCATGGTCACGGTGGACGAGTTCGACGCCGTCATCCGGCAGGTCTACGAGCGCGGCTACGTGCTGGTCTCCCCGCACGAGCTGTACGAGGTGGGCGAGGACGACGTTGTCCGCCCGAAGACCCTCATGGTCCCCGAGGGCCGGACCCCGCTGATCCTCTCCCTGGACGACTGCTCGTACTACCTCTACATGGACGGTGACGGCTTCGCGGACCGCCTGATCGTGGCCGAGGACGGCCGCGTCCGCAACGAGTACACGGACGCCGAGGGCAACACGCACGTCGGGGCCTTCGACGTCGTCCCGCGCCTGGACGACTTCCTCGCCGAGCACCCGGACTTCAGCCTCAACGGCGCCCGCGGCGTGCTCGCCATGACCGGCTACGACGGCGTGTTCGGCTACCGCACCTCGGCGCGCGAGTTCGGGGACAGCCCCACGTTCGACGCCGACGTCGCAGCCGCCACCGAGGTCGCCGACGCGCTCAAGGACAGCGGCTGGGAGTTCGCCTCCCACACGTGGGGCCACCGGACGGTGCCGAAGCTGACCATGGAGGAGCTCGAGTTCGACATGGGGCACTGGCACCAGGAGGTCGAGCCGATCCTCGGCCCCACGGACATGCTCATCTACCCCTTCGGCGCGGACGTGACCGGTCCCGGCAAGTACACCGCGGACAACGAGCGGTACCGCTACTTCCGCGAGCTCGGCTACCGCTCCTTCTTCCTCGTGGACGGCACCTCAAAGGCGTGGGGCCAGCTCGAGCCCGGCTACTACCGCGGCTCGCGCATCAACGTGGACGGCATCAGCCTCGCCGCGGCCGTCTCGGGCGAGCGGCCCGTGCTGGAGGAGTTCTTCGACCCCCGGTCCGTCCTGGACCCGGCCCGTCCCGAGTCCATCCGCGGCCCGAAGAAGCCGAGCGCGGCGCCGTCGTCGTCCGCCGCGGCCCCGAGAACCCCGCGACCCTGAGGAGAGCACCATGTCCATCCCCGCCACCGAGGTCGAGGCCCGCTGGAACGCGGCCGCCG
>NZ_JBFBBE010000467.1:0-1067 GCF_040682555.1 Streptomyces sp. NPDC051172 | reverse complement strand
GTCCTGTCCGGTCCATCCCGCTCCGGGCAACTCGAGAAAGATAGCACGGGTTCGGGCTAGGCTCAAAACCATGGCCGAGAACATCGTGAACCCCGCCCGCCCGCGCCCCGAGGGCCGCGTCGTGGAGATCTGCCGCGACCTCATCCGGATCGACACGACCAACCGCGGGGGCAACGTCTCCGTCGGTGAGCCCGAGGCCGCGGAGTACTGTGCCCGGCTCATGGCCGAGGCGGGGATGACCCCCCGCTTCTTCGAGTCGGCGCCGGGCCGGGTCTCCGTCGTCGGGCACCTGCCGGGCTGGGATCCGGAGGCGCCGGGGCTCGTCATCCATGGGCACACGGACGTGGTCCCCGCCGAGGCGGACGAGTGGAGCGTGGACCCGTTCGGTGCCGAGCTCAAGGACGGCATGATCTGGGGGCGCGGCGCCGTGGACATGAAGGGCATGGACGCCATGGTGCTCGCGGTGCTGCTGCACCTGGCCCGCACGGGCCGCCGGCCGCGGCGCCCCCTGACGGTCGCGTTCTTCGCCGACGAGGAGGCCGGCGGCGTCTACGGCGCACGCTGGGTCGTGGACCACCACCCCGAGGTGTTCGACGGGTGCACCGAGGCGATCTCCGAGGTGGGGGGCTTCTCCACCGAGGTGCACGGCTCGCGCGCCTACCTCGTGCAGACCGCGGAGAAGGGGCTCACCTGGCTCAACCTCACCGCGCAGGGCGCCCCCGGGCACGGCTCGGCCCCGCACCCGGACAACGCGGTCACCCGGCTGGCCGGCGCCATGACCCGCATCGGCGGGCACGAGTGGCCGCTCGTGTACACCAAGACCACGCGCGCGCTGCTCGAACAGGTGGCCGAGATCATGGGCGTGGACTTCGACGAGACGGACCCGACGCCGCAGCTCGACGCCCTCGGGCAGGCCCGGTCCTGGGTGGCCGGCACCCTGCGCACCTCGTCCAACCCGACGGGGCTGACCGCCGGCTACAAGCACAACGTCATCCCGTCCTCGGCCACCGGAACCGTGGACGTCCGCCTGATCCCCGGGGAGGAGGAGTCCGCGCTCGCCACGATCG
>NZ_JBFBBE010000466.1:0-1068 GCF_040682555.1 Streptomyces sp. NPDC051172 | reverse complement strand
GCCGGCGGCCGGCCGTGGGATCTCGACGGCACCCGCCGGCCAGGTGCTGGTTGAGCGTGAAGGGGCGGTACTGCTCCACGACCCACACGTCCCGCAGGCGCGAGTGGGCCAGGTTGGACAGCACGACGTCGATCAGCCGGTACTGGCCCGCCAGCGGCACCATCGGCTTGGCGCGGGCCGCGGTGAGCGGCATGAGGCGGCCGCCGGTGCCACCGGCCAGCACGAGCGCGACGACGGCGCCCTCCGGGTCCTTCGGGAACGGGTCGGCCATGACTTCTCCTCGGGTCGGGGCGGGTTCAGCGTAGGGAGCGGGGACCACACGTGGCCACCGTTCGGGTGCGTCCGGCTCAGCTCTGGCAGTGCGGGCACCACCACAGCCGCCGCGCGTCGTCCTCGGCGGAGCCGTAGTCCTCCTGGCGGACGGGGCCGCGGCAGCGCAGGCACGGGGCGCGGTCGTGCCCGTAGACCCAGTACGACGGCGTCCCCCCGCCGCGCGCGCCGGGCGTTCGGCCGGGTGCCGTGCCGGGTGGCGGACCGGCCGGGACCAGCACCTCGACCCCGAAGGGTCGCCCCGGGTTGGGACGCACGCCCGTGGTCCGGCGCCGGGCGCCCGTGGCGGGGGCGGCGGGCGGGACGTTGGCGCGCAGCAGGTCCCGGGCGAGCAGCACGAGTCCGGCGACGTCCTCGACCTCGCCGATCGGCCGGTGCGGGTCGATGCCGGCCAGCAGGAGGGTCTCGCAGCGGTAGATGTTGCCGATCCCGGAGACGAGCCGCTGGTCGAGCAGGGCCAGGCCGACCGGCCGCTCGGGCCGGGCCGTGAGCCGCCGCACGCCCTCGGCGAGCAGCGCGGCGCCGTCGTCGGGCGTGTCCCAGGCCGGGTCCAGCAGGTCGGGGCCGAGGTGGCCGAGGACGGTGGTCTCGTCGGCGGTGGGCACGAGGGTGAGCAGGCCCAGCTGGGCGCCGAGCACGCGGTGCTCCGCCGTCTCCAGCACCGCCCGCACCTGCCAGGCGGGGGCGCCCCACCGCGCGTCGACGGCCGAGACGAGCCAGCGCCCCTCCATCTTCAGG
>NZ_JBFBBE010000465.1:0-1069 GCF_040682555.1 Streptomyces sp. NPDC051172 | reverse complement strand
CTTTCATCACCCCTGAACAAGAGACAGAGATCCTCCAGTGGGTGGACAACTTCTGGGCCCAGCACGGTGAAGGACCGCTGTGGTCGGAGCTCGCCGAGAACTTCCACTGGTCCCGCTCCCAGCAGAACCGGCTCATCCACTACTTGGCTGCGCGGGGGCTGGTGACATTCAGCTTCGCCCCCCGCAGCCTGAAAACGGTTCGAGGAGCCACCACCATCCCAAGCCTCGAAGGTCCCGGCAGCGGCTCGTGAGAAACGAAACCTAGACGATAGGCGGGGTTACCAATGTGGAAGCAACGTCCGCAACGCGGACTTCGTCAGACGGAGCGTTCTCCTCGTCGCCTGTGCACACACAACAGGCCCTGCACAGACTCCTGGGCAACACATCCCCTTACCTGGCTCGCCCTCCGCAGGACGCATGCCCCGAAATCTGGTAGAGACTGTGGTCATGACTGAAGTTGACGTCGCCAAGTTGAAGCGCCTCAGAAGCGCCGTATCCAGTGCCCTCTCGGCAGTCCCCGAGGAGTCCGCGCACGGATTGCCCCTCACCTACAACGCGCTTCGGGACGAGGTTGCGTCTTCCGTCCCTGAGGGTCTGAAGGCGGAGTTGGAGCGCCTGGCACCCCCGGTAAAAGCCTCTGGCGTTGGCGCTCATGCGATCATCGAGGCGGCCAGAGACGGGGCCAAAGCCTACGCTCATCTTGCCGCCCTCAAGGGCTGGCTAGATGCGGTAATTGAGGAGGGTTGAATCACCCATGGGATCCGTAGAACTCTCCCGCCCCGCTAGCGAGCTTCGCATTCAACTTGCCGCCGCCAAGGCTGACGGTGAGGCAATATTGAACGCCACGCCCAAAGAAAGTGGCGGGCTTGCGGTGTTTCGAAGCAGATATCTGTCTTGGGAGAGCAAGACATCTGCAGTTCTCGAGAATGGCTTCAAAGTCTCCGGCACTCTCACCCCTAGCCCTAAGGGAGAGTTCACGGCCACCGCTGCCGCACTCCTGGACCTCAAAATAGCATCTACTACCATTCCCTGGGATCGGCTACCTGAAGTAGTAACTGACATCAGAGAG
>NZ_JBFBBE010000464.1:0-1069 GCF_040682555.1 Streptomyces sp. NPDC051172 | reverse complement strand
CTCGCGCGTAGCCTGGACCCATGACGATCATGACCGACCAGCGCGACCGCCCCCTGCACGCGACGATCGCCGTCGTCCTGGCCATCGCGACGGCGGGCTACCTGGCTCCGTGGGCCATCGCCGCCGTCCGTGGCCGTTCCAACGTGTGGGCGGTGTTCTGGGTGAACCTGCTCACCGGGTGGACCGTCCTCGGCTGGTGCATCGCGCTGTACATGTCACTCACCAGCCATCGCCGGCTGCGGTTCTGGGGCCCGCGCGGCCTCTGACCGCGCGGACCCCCCCTCAGGTAAGGCGCGCGACGACGGCCCCCACACCGTCTCCCGCAGCGAACAGGCGGCGCGGGCCGTCGACGTCCGCCTCGCCCGTCTCCGACAGCTCGACCGGCACCTCGAGCTCCCCCGTCGCATCGGCGCCGATCACGCGGAGGGTGAGATCCGGGGCGCGCGTCTCGAGGTAGGTCCCGGACTCGTCGTGCATCTCGAGTCGGGCCTGCGGGATCTCGCCGCGCACGGCGGCCGCGAGGATGCGGCGCGCGTCCGGGTCGGTGGCGGCGTCCACGACCCAGCGGTGTCCCAGGACGGAGTGCTCCGCCTCGGCCACGACGTCCCCCTCGGCGGGTGCCTCGCCCCGGTAGGCGAACGCGGTCTGATACAGCTGGTCCCCCACGCGCACGACCATCGACTCGACGCCGATCTCACCGGCGGGATCGTCGAACCGGTACGAGCCGACCTTCTCGGCGGCCACGTCCGCGGGCAGTCCGTGCGCCACAAGGCGGCGGTGGATCCATTCGGGCTTGTCCGGGTCCAGGCGTGCGGTGTAGATGAGAGCCATGCCCCGACCGTAGCCCCGACGTCGCTCTCCCGCGAGGGCCCGCCGGCCGGCGGCGCGGCTCAGCCCTGCACGGCCCGCACGGCGTGGTCCATGGCCCGGTAGGCGTCGAGCTCGCGGGCTTCGGCCGCGCCGCCGATCAGGCGCACCGCCTCCGGCGCGTAGCCCGCGGCCACGAGGTCCTCGACGAGATCCGTCTCGGACACCTGCCCGGCGCACACGACGACGTCCGTCACGTCCA
>NZ_JBFBBE010000463.1:0-1069 GCF_040682555.1 Streptomyces sp. NPDC051172 | reverse complement strand
GTTCCAGCAGTACCTCGACGCACGCGGCCTGCCCCGACCCCTGTGGTGGCGCCAAGGCAAATGACCCCGGGCCTCAAGATTCCCGACGGAGTCACCCAATGCTGCGGACGCCCAGGTCCGCCCGCCGGGCCGGAGCTGTCTGGTCAACAATGACGGAGCAGCCGGCCCACTGCCCGCCGCATTCCTCGACCATCGACCGCACAGCCGACGCCTGGCTACCCGTTTCGATCCAGTCATCGACCAGCAGCACCCGGTCCTCGGGGCCCACCGTCATCCGCAGCAGACGCAGCTTTTGGCGAGTACCCCGGTAGTCGGGGTCGCTGCACCTGGTGACCTTCTTCCCGGGGAAGATCCCCTCGCCCTTGCGTACCGCGACGAAGCCGACGCCGAGCTCGACGGCCGCTGCCGCGCCCAGCAGGAACCCCCGCGACTCAATGCCGCAGACGGCCGTGACGCCGTCTTCCCGGAACGGCCCGGCCAGTCCACGGATCACCGCAGCAAGAGCCTCGGGGTCACGGAAGACCTGCCAGACGTCAGCGTGGCCGCCGATCCAGCGGAAGCGTTCAAGGACCAGGCCGCGCGCGTGAGACATCATGATCGCGAGTCTGCGGACGAACTGGCAGCCCAGGCAACCAGATTCTCCACTCGGATAATACAGACGGGCAGGCAGCACTCCACGTTCTCCGTGATCCCCATCTGGGCCCGACGCTGGCCAAAGAGACAGAACCTAGGAGCTCCCGGCCGCCGGCGCGACGCTGCGCGAGCGGTGGGCGGCCATCGCCCTCGAGCTCGCCGAACACGTCGCCGCCGTGTCATACGACGCCAACTCCGGTCGGCTGACCGTGTGCCCGGAGTCGGCGGCCTGGGCGACGAAGCTGCGCCTGGAGCAGCCCCGCGTCATCGCGGCCGCTACAGTAACGAGTCGGCGGGCCGGACGGTCGTGCACGCCCTGCGGATCCTGGCGCCCGGCACGGTGGTGGTGCCCGGGCCGGCCGACATCGATCCGGAGCCCGTCGCTGCTGGACGATGACCGAGCCCTTCCCGCCCCCGTCGCCGGGCCGGCCGGCCC
>NZ_JBFBBE010000462.1:0-1071 GCF_040682555.1 Streptomyces sp. NPDC051172 | reverse complement strand
CGAGGGGGAGGCCCGGTCCCGGGCTGTACTGACACACTAGGGGCCGGGAAGATCCCGGCCAAGGGGTGGCCCGCCACCGCACCGCCTGGCCTCGGCCATCGTGCGGGCGTCGGAGGATCACAGGCCCCGGGGTCATCGGCCAGGGGCACTCTCAGACCGCGGCGTCGACGCCGTGGCGGGAGCGCACCCGCCAGGCCTCGAGGACCGCGGGGTCGGTGGGCCGGGTCATCAGGCTGAGGAGGACGTACACGACGGCGGAGGCGGCCAGGCCCACGTAGATCGGCTCGTTCGCGAAGACGCCCTCGAAGGGCTCGGCGGCGTTCAGCTCGAGCCAGCCCATGGTGCCGAGGGTGCCCACCGTCCCGACCACCATGGACCACAGCGCCGCCGTGCCGGTGCCGCGCTGCCACACGAGGCCGCCGACGATCGCGACGAACAGGCCGCCCACGAGGATGTCGTACGCGATGGTCAGGGCCGCCACCACGTCCGGGACGACGATCGCCAGCCCCAGCACGACGGCGCCGAGCAGCAGCACCCAGCCGCGGTTCGAGGCGAGCTCCGCCGCGGTCTCCGTGGCCGCGTCCTCGGTGGTGGCGCCGTCCTCGGCGGCGGTGGACTCGCCGCGGAGGATGGGGAGGATGTCGGTGCGCATCACGGTCGAGGCCGCGATGATCGCCCCCGAGGCGGTGGACATCATGGCCGCGACGGCGGCCGCCAGGGCCACGCCGCCCACGCCGACGGGCAGCAGGTTCTGGGCGACCCACGCGAACACGTCGTCCGTGGTGGCGATGTCCGCGGTCACCGTGCGGGCGGCCATGCCGATCACGGCGCCGGCGACGCCGTAGGCGATGCAGTACAGCCCCGCGGTGGCGCCGCCGATCTGGGCCACGCGCGGGGAGCGGGCCGTGAAGACGCGCTGCCAGACGTCCTGGCCGATCAGCAGGCCGAGGGTGTAGACCACGAAGTAGGTGACGATCGACTGCACGCCGATCCCGTCCCAGCTGAAGAACTCGGCGCCCAGGCGCTCCTGCATGGCGCTCCAGCCGCCGGCGTTGGCCAGGGAGAGGGGGA
>NZ_JBFBBE010000461.1:0-1071 GCF_040682555.1 Streptomyces sp. NPDC051172 | reverse complement strand
CGTCCCACAGACCCGTGCGGCGCGGGGCGCTGAACGCCTGGACCTGCAGCGCCGAGCGTCCGAGGCTGACGGTGGCGGCGACGATCCGCTTCGTCGCGTCCTCCACGTCGAGGCGCAGCTTCATGCCCTGGACCGCCCGCAGGCGCAGCGACCCCAGGTCGATCATGCCGGCGGGATCCGGGCGGGTGGCGACGTCGTGCGGACCGACGTCGACGGCCTCCGGCGCGGCGGCGATCTCGAGGTCGCGCTCCTCCAGCAGCTCGTCCGGCAGGCTGACCTGCTCGTGGCGCACGGTGCGGTTGCGTCCGAAGATCACGACGTCCTCCCAGGGGTGATGTCGGCGGTGAAGCCGCCGGTCGAGCCGAAGCCGCCGGCCCCGCGCTCGGAGTCGGGCAGCGCGTCCACGGGCTCGAAGCGGGCGCGCAGGACCGGCTGCAACACGAGCTGGGCGATCCGGTCGCCGCGGCGCAGCACGATCGGCTCGGTCGGGTCCAGGTTGATCAGGGGCACCTTGATCTCGCCGCGGTAGCCGGCGTCGATGGTGCCGGGGGCGTTGACGACGCTCAGGCCGTGGCGGACCGCGAGACCCGAGCGGGGGTGCACGAACCCCGCGTGGCCCTCCGGGATGGCCAACGCCACGCCGGTCGGCACGAGGGCGCGCTCGCCCGGGGCCAGGGTCACGTCGACGGCGGTGCGCAGGTCCGCGCCCGCGTCGCCCGGCTGCGCGTAGGCGGGCGGGGCCAGGCCCGGATCGAGGGCGTGCAGGGGCACGGGCAGCTCGGCGGAGTCGGTCACGAGGCCCGACCCTACACGAGCACCCGTCGGCCCGGGGCCGCGTCGAGGCGGCCGGGCGGGCGCCCTCGCCGGTGCCGCGCGGCGGGGCCGGAGTCCGGATGTGGGAAGCTGGGACCCATGCGTGATCCCCAGCAGCACCCCGTCGCCGATGCCTCCCGCCGCGCCCCCGAGGGCGCCGCGGCGGGACCCCGGGCGACGACGAGGGCGTCTGGACCGGCGTCAACAAGGCGGGCGAGAAGCTCATCATCACGATGGTGGAGGTCCTCCTCGACTCCG
>NZ_JBFBBE010000460.1:0-1072 GCF_040682555.1 Streptomyces sp. NPDC051172 | reverse complement strand
TCGTGGAGCACGGCGCGGACATCGGCCTGGCCTTCGACGGCGACGCCGACCGCTGCTTCGTGATCGACGAGCAGGGCGCACCGGTCTCCCCCTCCGCGATCACCGCCCTGGTGGCCCGTCGCGAGATCGCCCGCGCGAAGGCCGACGGCGAGCAGACCCCCGTGGTCATCCACAACCTGATCACCTCCCGCGCCGTCCCCGAGCTCGTGGCGGCCGACGGGGGCCGGGCCGTGGAGACCCGCGTGGGCCACTCCTTCATCAAGGCGGTCATGGCCGCCGAGTCCGCCGTGTTCGGCGGCGAACACTCCGCGCACTACTACTTCCGCGACTTCTTCAACGCGGACACCGGCATGCTCGCGGCCATGCACGTGCTGGCGGCCCTGGGCGGCCAGGAGCAGCCGCTGTCCGAGCTGGCCGAGGAGTACGAGCCGTACGTGGCCTCCGGCGAGATCAACTCGCAGGTCGAGGACAAGGACGCCGCCGTGGCCGCGGTGGTGGCGCAGTTCGCCCCCGCCGTGGGCGAGGGCGCCGGCGAGGGCCAGGCCGTGCACGAGGACTTCGCCGGGGTGGCCACCACGGTGACCCGCATGGACGGCACCACGGTCGCCGCCCAGGACGGCACGTGGTGGTTCAACCTCCGCCCGTCCAACACGGAGCCGTTCCTGCGCTGCAACGGCGAGGCCCGCACGGCCGCCACCATGGAGGCGCTCCGCGACGCCGTGCTGGCGATCGTCCGCGCGGAGCGCTGACCTCGGCGGCTCATCCGGCCTGGGCCAGGACGAGCGGCAGCACCCCCTGCGCGCCTGCCTCGCGCAGCACCCGCGCAGCCTCGGCGAGCGACCACCGCGAGTCGACGAGGTCGTCGACGAGCAGCACGGGGCCGTGCCGGCCGGCGTCCGGGGCGGTGCGCAGCATCTGCGCCATCGCCTCGGGGACGGCGAACCGGCCGTAGACGGACCCGAGCCGGTAGGCGCTGTTGCCGCCCGGCCCGGCCGTGGGGCCGCCGCGCGCGTGCTCGAGCGAGCCGAGGAACGGCAGCCGGCCGATCCGGGCGATCCCCTCGGCGAACGAC
>NZ_JBFBBE010000459.1:0-1075 GCF_040682555.1 Streptomyces sp. NPDC051172 | reverse complement strand
GTTGGACAGGCGGGCGACGTCCTGGAGGTCGGCGCTGCCGCGCAGGCGCTGCTCTCGCTCGGAGGCCGTCTTCGCGGACAGGCCGTAGTTGTCGATGAACCCGCGGGCCGAGGACTGGTCGAACGAGTCGCCCTCGTCGTACGTGGCGAGGTTGAAGTCGTACAGGCCGGTCTCGGACCGGCGACCCTGCACCGTGGCGCGGCCACCGTGGAGCTCCAGGCGGATCTCACCGTTGACGTGCTCCTGGGTCGCGTCGATGAACGTGTCCAGGTTCCGCTTCAGCGGGGAGTACCACTGGCCGTCGTAGACCAGCTCGGTCCAACGCTGGTCCACATGCTTCTTGAAGCGCGCCTGTTCACGCTCCAGGGTGACGTTCTCGAGCTCACGGTGGGCCGCGATCAGCGCCATGGCGCCCGGTGCCTCGTAGATCTCGCGGGACTTGATGCCCACGAGGCGGTCCTCGACGATGTCGATCCGGCCCACGCCCTGGGCACCGGCCCGGCGGTTGAGCTCCTCGATGATCTCCAGCGGGCTCAGCGCGCGGCCGTCGAGGGCTGTGGGGACGCCGCGCTCGAAGGCGATCGTGACCACGTCCGGCGCCGGCGGGAAGGCGGGGTCGTCCGTGTAGTCGTAGACGTCCTTCGTGGGGCCGTTCCAGATGTCCTCGAGGAAGCCGGTCTCGACGGCGCGGCCCCACACGTTCTGGTCGATCGAGAACGGGTTCTTCTTGGTGGTGACGATCGGCAGGTCGTTGCGCTCGGCGTACTCGATGGCCTTCTCACGGGTCAGGGCGAGGTCGCGCACCGGGGCGATGCACTTCAGGTCGGGCCCGAGGGTCTGGATGGAGACCTCGAAGCGGACCTGGTCGTTGCCCTTGCCGGTGCAGCCGTGCGCCACCGTCGAGGCGCCGAACTGGCGGGCCGCCGCGACCAGGTGGCGGGAGATCACCGGGCGCGAGATCGCGGAGACCAGCGGGTAGGCGTCCATGTAGAGGGCGTTGGCCTTGAGTGTGGGCATGCAGTACTGCTCGGCGAACTCGTCACGCGCGTCGGCGACGTAGGCCTCGACGGTGGCG
>NZ_JBFBBE010000458.1:0-1076 GCF_040682555.1 Streptomyces sp. NPDC051172 | reverse complement strand
CGCAGAGCGCCGAAGGGGGTGCCGGGGGCGGTCTGCTGTTCACCCACGTCGACGCGGCCGGTGTCGCGCACAACCCCATGGAGCCCATCGAGGAGTTCAGCCGACTGGCCGCCGAGATCGGCGTCGTGCTCCTGCTGCTCATGCTCGGCGTGGAGTACTCGGCCCGTGAGCTCTTCGGCGGGTTGCGCGGCTCCTGGCGGGCCGGCGTGCTGGACATCGTCCTGAACTTCACCCCCGGCGCGGCGGCCGGGCTGCTGCTCGGCTGGGGGCCGGTGGGCGCCCTCGTGCTGGGCGGCATCACCTACATCTCCTCCTCCGGCATCATCGCGAAGGTCCTCAGCGACCTCGGCCGCGTCGGCAACCGCGAGACCCCCGTGCTGCTGTCCGTGCTCGTGTTCGAGGACCTGGCCATGGCGGTCTACCTGCCCGTGATGACGGCGCTCGCGGCGGGCACCGCCTTTGTCTCCGGTCTGAAGGCGGCGGGCGTCGCGCTCGTCGTCGTCGCCCTCGTGCTGGGGGCGGCGGTGCGGTACGGTCCCGAGATCTCGCGGCTGCTGCACTCGGACGAGCAGGAGAACTTCCTGCTCACGGTGCTGGGGCTGGCGCTCGTCGTCGCAGGCGTGGCCGGGGCGCTGCAGGTCTCGGCGGGTGTGGGCGCGTTCCTGCTGGGCATCGCGATCTCCGGAGCGGCCGCCAAACAGGCCCGCGCCGTGCTCGAGCCGCTGCGCGACCTCTTCGCCGCCCTGTTCTTCGTGCTGTTCGGCATGAGCGTGGATCCGCGCACCCTGCCGCCCGTGCTGCTGGCCGCGCTGGCCCTGGCCCTCGTCACGGCCGCCACGAAGGTGGCCACGGGCTACCTCGCCGCGCGCGGGGCGGGGATCGGCGTGGCCGGCCGCTGGCGCGCGGGGGCGGCCCTGACGATCCGCGGGGAGTTCTCCATCGTGATCGCCGGGCTCGCCGCGTCGGCGGGTGACGTGCCACCGGAGATGACCGCGTTCGCGACGGCCTATGTGCTCGCCCTGGCGGTCGCCGGGCCGGTGCTCATGCGGTACGCGGACGCGTTCGGTCGCTCTCGC
>NZ_JBFBBE010000457.1:0-1081 GCF_040682555.1 Streptomyces sp. NPDC051172 | reverse complement strand
TCAGCTTGGTGTCGCACGACGACGCCGGGAAGTCCGGGCCGGTCTCGCAGTCGGCCGTGGCGGTGGTGCCGTCCGCCTTGAGCACGGCGATCTGGCCGTCCGCGGTGCGGTACGGCACGCCGACCTTGGCCTTGCCCTTGAGCGGCTGGACGGGCTGGCCGTCGATGAACGGGTTGTCCGGGTGGATGCCGGAGTCGATGACGCCGACCACCACGCCCTTGCCCGCGTTCTCGGCCTTGCCGTACACGGACTTCCAGGTGCCCTTCTTGCCGGCCAGGCCGAGGAACTCGGTGGAGCTGTAGTCCGGGGCCACCTGCTCGTCCGGTGCGACGCCGAGCACGGCCGGGTCCTTCGCGATCGCCTGGGCCTCCTCGACGGTCAGCTCGGCGACGAACGCGTTCACGGCGCGCTGGAAGGAGATCTCGACCTTGGCGCCGTGGGCCTTCGCGACCTTCGCCTGCTGGCGCTGGAGCTTGGCCTCGTAGTTCTTCACGCGCGGGTGCGAGGGGTCGAACTTCGCCTTCGGGGCCGCGCCCGGAACGGCGCCGGCCTCGGGGGCGGTCACCGACGGCTGGTCCTTCAGGACCACGAAGTAGCGGCCGTCCTCGAACTGCTGCTGAACATGCACCTCGCCCTGCGGGCTGGAGACGGTGCTGCCGTCGGGCAGTTCGACGGCGGTGGCCGACACCGCGAGCGCGGGAGCGGCCACGAGGCTCGCGCCGGCGACGGCCGCGGCCAGGGCCCGACGGCGCCGGGCAGGGGTGGGGTTCTGAGGCATTGCCTCCGCCTTTCTCATCAAGGTCCGCCCAGCTCTCGCCCGCGGCACGCCGGCGGGGATGGCGCCGGGGGCGGGGAGATCGACGCCCATGTGATGAGCGCCACAGCGAGACACATGCAATCTACCGTCCGGTAGGGCGTTTGACCAGATCTTTGCCAGCCAACGCCCAGGACCGTCGAATACGGGCCGCCGGAGCGCGCTCCCCGCATCGGCGCCGCAGGCCCGCTCGCTCATGAGGAGCGCCAGGGGGGATGATGGTGGGGCCATGCCCGAGCCACGCACCGCCCCCGCGTCCCCGCCGAC
>NZ_JBFBBE010000456.1:0-1083 GCF_040682555.1 Streptomyces sp. NPDC051172 | reverse complement strand
GTCACGGGGATCCCGTCGACGGCAAGGTCACGGACCAGCGGGTAGGTCATCTTGGGCTCTGACCCAGCCTCAAGTTCGCCTGCGACAGGTACGCCGCGGCGCGGCGCAGGACCTCGTTCTCCTGCTCCAGCAAGCGGATCTTCTTCCGCGCCTCGCGCAGCTCCTCGTTCTCGGCCTTGGTCACGCCGGGACGGTGGCCGTCCTCGACATCGGCCTGATGGAGCCAGTTGCGTAGGCAGGACTCGGAGATCCCGAAGTCCTTGGCGAGCTGAGCGATCGGGGCCTCGCCACGACGGGCGACCGCGACCACGTCGTCACGGAACTCCTTGGGGTGTGCTGCAGGCATGTCGACATCCTTCCAGCGGGGACCTCATGTCCCCACAGATCAGGTGTCAACCGAACCTTCAGCAGTCCCGACTGCCTCTATTGGCCCTCGAGCATGCGCTGTTGAGCACGGGAGCCAGCCGTGACCGACAGGGCCTGATCCACCACAGCGATAGGGGCTCTCAGGGTGGATTCAATCGGTCGTCGCAACACCCTCTCGGAATCACTGGAGGTATGGGCGATGGCAAGCAAGGACTGGGCGAGGAAGATCAGTGACGTGCCCGAGGGGACACGTCGGCAGTGGAGAGCGGATCGGGCCTTGAGGGCCCCGATGCGCTCTCCTGGCAGGCCGCAGCCCTCACGGGAGGTCCAACGCCAGTTCTGGCGTGTGATCGCCACCGGCGTTACGACGGTCGAGGCATCCCTGACTGTGGGCGTGTCCTGGCCCGTCGGGGCGCGCTGGTTCCGTCACGCTGGCGGGATGACCCCGCTGTCCTTAGCCGAGCCCACCGGCCGGTATCTGTCCTTCGCTGAGCGTGAGGAGCTCGCGATCCTCCATGCCCAGGGCCAGGGGGTCCGTCAGATCGCACGCACGCTGGGACGTGATCCCGGCACGATCAGCCGTGAGCTGCGCCGTAACTGCGCCACTCGTTCCGGGAAGCATGAGTACCGGGCCACGGTGGCGCAGTGGAAGGCCCAGGAAGCTGCCAGGCGGCCCAAGCCGGCGAAGCTGGCCACGAACCAGCGACTGCACGACTA
>NZ_JBFBBE010000455.1:0-1088 GCF_040682555.1 Streptomyces sp. NPDC051172 | reverse complement strand
CAAGGATGGGGTGGGTCCACCAGGGCCCTCCCCTCCCCCTCAACGGTACCGGACCGGCCGGGCGAACGATCAGGGCCGGCGGACCGTGATCTCCACGGAATCGGCCCGTTCGGCCAGCAGCGGCAGGTCTGCCAGCAGGGTCCTGAGCGTGGCCGTCATCAGGCGCACCCCGGCACCGTCGGTGTCCCGGGTGGGCATCGCGACGATCTGCAGCTCGGGCCCGGCCCCGCCTCCGTTCATCACCGCGCCGGAGCCCGTGTGCGTGGCCACCCCCGACCCGGGGGCGAGACCCAGGTTCAGCAGGTTCGGGACCAGGTCGGCGACCTCGGCGATCTCGTCCGCGATCTCCTGGTCCCGATAGGCGGGGGTCCACTCCTTCTGCTGGGCGAGCGACCACACGGCCGGACGTCGCACCACGTACGTGTGCTCGGCGCCGGCGTCGATGACGACGAGCTCACAGCCCTCGTCCACGGCGGACAGGCAGGCACGCGGCAGCCACACGGCCACGGGCCGGGCGACCGGGTTCCACGCCGTCAGCGCGGGCACGTTCGTGAACACCGGCAGCGCCTGCCGGCCGTCCGGCGCGCGCATGGTCACGAGGGCCACGTCCGCGGCCTTGTCCCCGTGCGCCGCGACGTCGTGCTCGTGGCCGGTGTGGTCGGCGTGGTCGTGGACGTCGTCCTCGTCCACGGCGAGGGTGGGCACGACGGCGGCGAACACGCGGATGCGCGTGAGCACCTCCGTCACCTCCCGCTCACCGGCGGAGCCGTCCGTCAGGGCCGCCATGACGGCGGTCCACTCGGCCGGGCTGGTGCCGTCGTCCTCGTCGAACACGTGCAACGGGTTCGCGGAGCCGTCCACGCCGGGGGCGGAGAGGTCACGGCCCTGCCACGGGATGCCCGCGGTGTCCGCGGTGTTCTCGCCCGCGGTCTTCTCCCGCATGCGGTCGAGAGCGGCCCGGATGTGCCCCGGCAGCTCCCGGGCCGCCGGATGCGGCACCGCGACCCTCTCGTCGATCGGACCGAACCCGTCGCCGCGGGCCCGGCCGCCGTCGTCGTGCGAGCCCGTCACGGGGCGACCGGGCCGGG
>NZ_JBFBBE010000454.1:0-1093 GCF_040682555.1 Streptomyces sp. NPDC051172 | reverse complement strand
CCGTCCTGGCCCTGCACCGCGGTCAGCGCCGCGGGTGAGGCCCACACCTGTGCCTGCCCGGAGAGCATCGGGTCGGGGGAGGGCTGGGTCAGGCCCGTGACCACCGCGTCGACCGGCGTGGTGGCCGGGGCGGGCCCGGACTCGCTCGCCAGCGTGACGACGTCGCCCACGGCCACTCCGTGCCGGTCCGCGGTCTGCGCGTCGAGGGTGACGCCGCGGGCGTCGTCGGCGGCGGGCAGCGCGCCGGCGGTCACGGTCAGGCCCGCCAGGGCCGGGTCGTGGGGCAGGGGCATCACCGTGGTGCCGAACTCGGCGTCCGCGGCGCGGGCCGTCGCCCACGCCATCCGCAGGGCGTACGCCTCCTCGACGCCGTCCAGGCGGGCCAGCGGGCCGGGCTCGGCGGAGGTGCCGGCGAGGTCGGAGACGTCCTCGGACCCGCTCGGCAGGACCACGAGGTCGGCGCCGGCGTAGGTGCTGCCGAGCGTGGCGCGCAGGGTGGCCTGCGCCGTCGAGGAGACGAGGAAGGAGGCCGCGAGGAACAGGGTGCCGATCAGGATGGCCAGCACCAGGGAGACGTAGCGGCGCGGCTGGGTGCGCAGCTGGGAGAGGGCGACGGTCCACACGGTCAGCGCACCCCGCCCTCGGCCGGGGCGGACAGGGCGGTCAGGGCCGCGGTGACGGACTCGACCGTGGGGTCCACGAGCTCGCCGGCCAGGCGGCCGTCCGCGAGCAGCACGACGCGGTCGGCGGCGGAGGCGGCCACGGGGTCGTGGGTGACCATGATGACGGTCTGGCCCATCTCCCGCACGGACCGGCGCAGCAGGCCGAGCACCTCGGCGGAGGTGGCGGTGTCCAGGTTGCCGGTGGGCTCGTCCCCGAACACGACGTCCGGTCGGGTGAGCAGGGCGCGGGCGACGGCGACGCGCTGCTGCTGACCGCCCGAGAGCTCGTGCG
Organism: Streptomyces sp. NPDC051172; assembly: GCF_040682555.1. Taxonomy (NCBI): domain Bacteria; kingdom Bacillati; phylum Actinomycetota; class Actinomycetes; order Kitasatosporales; family Streptomycetaceae; genus Streptomyces; species Streptomyces sp. NPDC051172. The sequence goes on along the minus strand of NZ_JBFBBE010000454.1, from coordinate 139 downwards.
GGCGGTGGCCCAACCGGTCCGCGAGGCCCAGGGCCCGGGTGATCTCCTCCAGCCACGCACGGTCCGGGGCACGGCCGGCCAGCTCTAGCGGCAGCACGATGTTCTGCTCGGCCGTGAGCGTGGGCACCAGGTTGAAGGC
>NZ_JBFBBE010000453.1:0-1096 GCF_040682555.1 Streptomyces sp. NPDC051172 | reverse complement strand
ACCTCCGAGATCACCTGTCCCAGCGCGCCGTCGGCGTGAAGCAGTCCGCGGTCCGCGACGTCTTCGACATCGCGATGGACCCGAACCTCGTCTCGCTCGCGGGTGGGAACCCGTGGCTCGCCGACCTGCCCCTCGACGAGCTGGGCCGGATCGCCTCCGACCTGATGACCCGGTTCGGCACGGAGTCCCTGCAGTACGGCCCGGGCCAGGGCACCGAGGAGATGCGTGCCGCCGCAGCCACCGTCATGGCCGCCGACGGCATCCCGGACGCGGATCCCGACCTCGTGGTCATCACCCCCGGCTCGCAGGCCGCGATCGACACCGCCTGCCGGGCGTTCGCGAACCGGGGCGACGTCGTCGTGGTGGAGGACCCCACGTTCGTGGGCGCGTTGACCACCTTCAACACCTGGCAGCTCGAGGCCGTGGCCACGGGCACCGACGACCACGGCCTGGTGCCTGCGGCCCTCGACGAGACCCTGACCCGCCTGGCCGCGGAGGGCCGCCGCGTGGCCTTCCTCTACACGATCCCCTCGTTCGCGAACCCGTCGGGCGCCCTGCTGCCCCCGGGCCGCCGCGCCGAGGTGGGCGCGATCTGCGAGAAGCACGGCGTGCTCATCGTGGAGGACAACCCGTACGGGCAGATCGCGTTCGACGGCGAGCCCGTCGCTCCGATCGCCGCTGACCACCGGGACAACGTGGTCCACCTCGGCACGATGTCCAAGATCTTCTCCCCGGGCGTGCGCATCGGCTGGGCGCTCGTGCCGGCCGCGCTCAAGCGCGAGTTCTACCTGTGCGCGGAATCGGCCTACATCCACGCGTCCACGTACTCGCAGATGCTCTCCACCGCCTTCGTCACGCAGCTGGACTGGCAGGGCCACGTCCGCCACGTGACCGGGCTGTACCGCGAGCGGGCCGCGGCGCTCGTGGACGCGGTGCGTGAGCACTGGGACCCGGCGGTCGAGTTCATCACCCCGCAGGGCGGCTTCTTCCTGTGGGCCACCCTGCCCGCCGGGGTGGACACCCTCGAGGTGATGCACCGCGGCATCGAGGCGGGCGCGGTGTTCGTGCCGGGGGCGGCCTTCACCCCCGTCGAGGG
>NZ_JBFBBE010000452.1:0-1097 GCF_040682555.1 Streptomyces sp. NPDC051172 | reverse complement strand
CGGCACCGTGCTCGTGGACGCCATGGCCATGGGGGGCCTGGGGACCACGGCGTTCGTCGCCGGGCCGGGCGGGGAGTCCGCGGGCTTCTGGCAGGCCGACACCTTCAAGGGCCACGACCCGCCCCTGACCCCGGGCACCTCGGTGTGGTCCGAGCTGATGTCCACCCGCTCCGACGCGGCGGTGGAGTTCTACCGGGCCGTGGCCGGGTGGGAGCCCACCCGCATGGGCGACGACGCCCAGGGGGACGGGGGGCGGTGTCCCGGACCGTCGCTAGGGTGAGGGCCATGCCCACCCGCTCCACCGTCCCCCATCACCCGTGCGCTGCCCACCCGCTGGCGGCGGACGGACGCGCTCATCGCGGCGGTCTTGGCGCTGGCCGGTGTCGAGCTGGCCTACCTCTCTGACTTCGTCACCGAGGTGCCGTGGCGGCACTCCGTGGGCTGGGTGGCCCTGGGCGCGGTGGCGCTGTCGGCCCCGCTGGCCTGGCGGCGGCGCTCCCCGGTGGCCGTCATGGTGGCCGTCTCGGCCCTGTACTTCGAGCTCGGCACGTGGGTCGGCGTGGACCTCTACGCCTCCCAGGTGGTCCTGTTCCTCGCGTTCTACTCGGTCGGCACATGGTGCCCCCACCGCCGGCGGGCGCTGTGGTGGCGGACCGCCGTCGCCGCGGCCATGGCCCTCTGGCTGGGCTGGGTGACCGTGGACGGCTTCACGGACCCGGACGTGGGCGAGCGCGGCGTCAACGGGTACGCGGCCTACGCGGCCATCCAGGTCCTGGTCAACGTCGCCTACTTCACCGGTGCGTGGAGGTTCGGGGACGCCTCGTGGCGCTCGGCGGTGGAGCGGCAGCGACTGGAGGCCGCGCACGCGGAGATCCGCGCGCAGCAGGACCGCCTGGCGGAGCAGGCGGTGGACCTGGAACGGCTGCGGATCGCGCGCGAGCTGCACGACGTCGTCGCCCACCACGTCACCGCGATGGGTGTGCAGGCGGGCGCGGCCCGCCTCACCCTGGCCCGTGACCCCGACGCCGCGGCAGGCCACCTGCGCGGCATCGAATCGTCCGCGCGCGAGGCCGTCGCCGAGCTGAAGACCATGGTGC
>NZ_JBFBBE010000451.1:0-1097 GCF_040682555.1 Streptomyces sp. NPDC051172 | reverse complement strand
GTTGATCAGCATGATCCCCAGCAGGATGCGGGTCAGGCTGCGCTCGAGCACCAGGTAGATCCCCCCGGCGAACATCACGCCCATCGCCAGGAGCAGGGCCAGGTCGACGGTCATCATCGGGCGGCCTCCGGGGCGTCGGGGGTGGACGGGGTGGGCATGCGCGGATGACGACGGCGGGCCGCGGCGCGCAGGCGGGCGCGGCGGGCCTCCTCGCCCCGGCGGTCCACCTCACCGCCGAGCGAGCGCAGCACGTCGATCACGAGCCCGACCACCACGAGGTACACGCCGATGTCGAACGCCGTGGCCGAGACCAGCTTGAGGGCGTCGCCGAACAGCGGCAGGTCGGTGAACTCCACCACATAGGACTGCAGGATCTGCCCGCCGAAGAAGAGCGGGGCGATCCCGGTGAGCGTGGCGATCGCCAGGCCCAGGCCGATCATGGGCCCGGCCGGGATCACGGAGGCCTCCTGCAGCTCGTACCGGCCGCCGGCGAGGAAGCGCAGCGTGAGGGCCAGGCCTGCGAGCAGGCCGCCGGCGAAGCCGCCGCCGGGGGTGTTGTGCCCGGCCAGCAGCAGGTAGACGGAGAGCAGCATCATGATCGGGAACATGAAGCGGGTGACGACCTCGAGGATGATCGAGCGCCGCTCGGGGGCCATCGTGTGGCCGGCCACGAGCCACTGGCCCTTGCGATCGTCCACAGCGAAGCTGCGCACGACGGACAGCTCGCGGGCCCCGAGCGAGGAGTCGGCGCCGAAGTCGCCGACGGAGCCGGGGGCGACGTCGTCGATGCTGCGGGTGCGCCCGTCGCGGTGCTGCAGGAAGATCAGGGAGGCCACGCCGGTGGCGGCGGCGGCCAGCACGGTGATCTCGCCCCACGTGTCCCACGCGCGGATGTCCACGAGGGTGACGTTCACGGCGTTGGCGCCGTAGCCGTCCGTGTAGGCGAGCTCCGGCATGGGCAGCGAGATGCGCTCGGCGGTGCGGGCGGCCAGCGCGGTGGCGGCGATCCACATCATGGTCAGCGCGAACCCGACGGCCACGGCCAGGCGGCCCAGCCGCCGTGAGCCGGTGCGGCGGTCGTACCAGTCCGGCGGCAG
>NZ_JBFBBE010000450.1:0-1098 GCF_040682555.1 Streptomyces sp. NPDC051172 | reverse complement strand
GAGGCGCCGGCCGCCGACGTCCTCGCCTCGCTCGCGCCCTGAGGACCGCCCCGGATCATCCCGCGGGCTGACGCCGGCCCCTCGGCCCGCGGCCTAGGCTGGCCCGCGTGAACCCCCTGCGCCGCCTCGACCAGTGGACGCGCCTGCACCCCGTGCGCACCGACGTGATGGCCGCCGCGGCACTGTTCACCGTGCTCGTGGCGCTGCCGTGGATCGCGCTCGGGCCGATGGTCGCCCCGGACCCCCAGGGCCGGCAGACGGCCGTCTCCCTCCTGGCCGGGGCCGGCATGGTCCTGCCGTGGGCCGTGCGTCGGGTGCGCCCGGTGGCCTCGGCCGCCGTCGTGACGGCCGCGGCCGTCCTGCACCTGCTCGCCGGGCCCGAGTTCAGCCTGTCCCTGCTGATGGTGCCGCTCACCGTCTACAACCTCGCCGCGAACGCGCCCCGGAGCATCTCGGTGGCCGGGCTGCTCACGGGGCTGGTCGGCGGCGTGGCCAACGGGGTGAAGGTGTGGCTGTTCCCGGCGCAGTTCGTCACCCCCGACGGCCTCACCGTCCGCTCCCCCGCGGAGCCGCTGGCCATGGTCATCATGGCGATCGGCTGCGGGCTCGTGGTGCTCACCGCGTGGGCGTTCGGCGACGTCGTGCGCAACCGCCGCCTCGCCGTGCGCGCCCTCGAGGACCGCGCCCACCGCCTCGAGGTGCAGTCCCGGCAGGAGCGCGAGCTCGCCGCCGCCGACGAGCGCAGCCACATCGCCCGCGAGATGCACGACATCGTCGCCCACTCCCTGCAGGTGATCATCTCCCAGGCCGACGGTGCCCGGTACGCCGCCGCCGCCAAGCCCGCGCTCGCGGTCACCGCGCTCGAGACCATCGGCCAGACCGGCCGCTCCGCGCTCGCGGACATGCGCCAGCTGCTCGGCGTGCTCCGCGAGACCGGCGAGACCGTGGCCGGGGTGCCCGGCGTGACCGACGACGACGCCCGCCGGCCCGCCGACCCCGTACCGGACCGCGCGGACCCCGCCGGGACGCGTCCCGACGTCGTCGCCTCCCCCGACAGCCGCGGCACCCGCCTGCCCCCGGGCCGCCGACCCCAGCCGC
>NZ_JBFBBE010000449.1:0-1098 GCF_040682555.1 Streptomyces sp. NPDC051172 | reverse complement strand
CCAGCGACCATGCCAGTGGTGGCCAGACGATGTCGGCCAGCGACGTGTGAGCCTGAGAGCGCTCGAGCACCCGGACGGCCCAGACCCTGCTGGCCAACAACCCACTTCGTGGGAAACGGGGGTCTGAGAGGCCCAGCCTCAAACTGAGATCAGCAGGCCAGTCCACGCTGGAACCACGGTGGTAGTCCTCCGTTGCCAACTGTTGCGCAAGGCTCGGGTACCGGGTGCTCAGCCCGCTGTTCAGAGCGAACATGCCATAGAGCACACAACGGATCACGGCACCCGGGGCGAACCTCACGTCCGGCACGGCCCCCGGATGGATGGCCAAACGCCGCGCACCCAAGGTCGTCAACCGCTGCACCTGCGTGGAGAAGTCGGCGTAGGCCCTGTCGTATTCGCCACCGCAACGACTGTTGCACGCCTTACAGAGGCCGCGGACCCACATGCCACCCCTGTTCCAGCGGCCGGGCTCACGGAGCTGCCCGACAAACCGGTCTGGCGCACGCTCCACGCGATCGTCGTTGCCAGCCGCTCTCGGCGGCACGTGCGTGCGGCTCATCTTTCCCTGGGCACCGCAGAGCCCACATGCCCGGACCGCCTTGGATGCCCCCATGTCGGCCACCAGACCGGATGCATTCATGTTCACCGCGTCTTTCTCATCTTCGCTACTCAGCGCTGTCCCGGCCGCGTTGCTGACGTGTCGGGTGCCGGTCCTAGCCGCTGCTCTGGATTGAGGTCGGGGTAGCGACGCAACATCCACGAACGTTGGGCTATACCGACCTCGATGGCCCGACGCGTCTCCACCGGGGCGCCTCCTCGGTTACACAACTCGGTGAGCACACCAATCTCATCCCGCAAGCGCATTCGCGTGCGTTCGAAGTTCTGGCGGCAGTTGCGGCTGCAGAAGGTCTGCGGCCGGCCAGCACTGGAGTCGGTCGGCCATGCGCACATGTTCGTGCAGTCCGGATGCAGACACCGCATCTGTTCAGCGGGTCGCAGCCCGCGCACCAACGCGTCGTCGATCTCGGCCCAGCTGCCCCGCTTCACCCGAGCGAGAGTCCGGACGATCGAAGGGGTCCTCTCCCCGCCCACGCCACC
>NZ_JBFBBE010000448.1:0-1099 GCF_040682555.1 Streptomyces sp. NPDC051172 | reverse complement strand
ACGACCTCAACCCCCTGACCGTGCTCCGCGACCTCTTCGCCGGAAACCCCTGGCTGCCACCCGCTCACGCGTAATCAACGACCTGAGCAGTCACGCCCGTGGTCACCGCCGCGCCGCAGATCTGGATCTCACCCACGGTGCCCTCGGTGCGCGGCTCACCATCCATGCCGACGATCCGCAACTCCATCCCGTGGACCGGTCGGCCCACGCCTACCAGGGCCTTCTGCTGCGGGTGACCCTCCGGGACGAGCCTGACGGCCGCTCCCTCTGCGAGCAGGTTTCGATCGGCGTGGATGATGCGTGGCAGTCGGCCCGGGACGGGGAACGTAGCCGCGAGGGTGGCTTCGGCCAGTCCGTAGACGGGGAACATCGCTTCAGGCCGATACCCGACGGGACTTAGTATCTTGTCGAATAGCTCGATATCGGAGGACTGCACGGGCTCCGCTCCGTTGAAGGCAAGCCGCAGGCCCTCCAGGGCCAGGCCGTGGTCGCCATGCCGGTCGACGGTGTCGGCCAGCATGGTGTAACCAAAGCTGGGGCCGGTGATGACGGTCCCGCCGTGTTCGGTCAGGTGCCGCAGCAGGCAGGCCGGATCGCGCAGAAACCTCAGCGAGTCGAAGACATGCGTGGATGCGCCGTTCAACACTTGGCTGAGCAGGCCGAACAGGCCCATGTCGTGATAAGTGGGAACCCACTGCACCAGCACGTCGTCCCGAGTGAACTCGGCCGAGATCAGAATCGCCCGCAGCCCGGCCAGCACCGTCCGATGACTGAGCATCACGCCCCGAGGGTGCCCGGTGGTACCCGAGGTGAACTGCACAATGGCCAGATCGTTCGGCGTCGGCGTCGGCAGCCGCCCCGTCACCTCCTCCACCTCGGGACGCACGACGACCAGGTCAGGGTGCTTGGCTGCCAGGGCGACCGCGATCTCTCGCCGGCCGGCGTCCACGATCAGGTGCCGGATGGCTGCGGTCTGAACGATCCGGCCGATCCGCTCGACGACCCTTGCCCCAAGGCCGGGAAGTTAAGGCTGGCTGGGGCGCTGTCCAGGCGCGGGTGGGCGTGCTGGCCCTGCGGTGAATGACGAACGGGACCGCTG
>NZ_JBFBBE010000447.1:0-1102 GCF_040682555.1 Streptomyces sp. NPDC051172 | reverse complement strand
CCCCCGGGCGGGAGGCCGTGATCGCCGACGCGCGGGAGGCGTAGATCAGCACCGACTCGACGTCGGCCGGGTCCATCGCGTGCAGGCGGCCGCGGTTCGCGGCGCCCAGCAGGGAGCGGTCGTCGAGGGCGGCGAGCAGGGCGGCGGTGAACGAGTCACCGGCGCCCACGGTGTCCGCGACGTCCACGGGCACGATCGGGCGCTCCACCACGCCGTGCGCGGTGACGGCCACGATGTCCTCGGCGCCGCGGGTCATCACCACGAACGCCGGGCCCATCTGCTGCCACGCCTGCAGCGACTCGCGCAGCGGGCGGTCCGGGTACAGCCACGCGATGTCCTCGTCCGAGGCGTGCACCACGTCCGCCAGCCGCACGGACTGCTCCGCGCGGGCGCGGGCGAACGCCCGGTCCGGCACGATCGTGGGCCGCACGTTGGGGTCGTAGCTGATGGTCGTGGCCGCGGATATCCGCTCGAGCAGGGCCATCACCTCGGCGTCGCCGGGGGCGAGCATGGTGGCGATGGAGCCGGCATGCATGTGGTGCAGGGGGCTGCCGGCGGCGTCGTCGAAGTCCCGGGCGAGCGCGGCGGCGGGCGGCAGCGTCCAGTCCAGCTCGAACTCAGAGCTGGCGGCACCCGTGGGGTCCAGGCGGGCGGTGGCCATGGAGGTGGCGCCGGCATCCGGCTCGAGCAGGCCGCGCACGCCGTTCTCTCGCAGGTGCGAGGCGATCATGTCCCCGTGCGCATCGCGGCCGAGGCGGCCGGCGAACAGGACGGGCCGCTCCAGCCGGCTCAGGCCCACGGCCACGTTCAGGGGGCTGCCCCCGACGTGCACGCGGGGGGTCGCGGTGTCCGAGACCACGACGTCGACGAGCGCCTCTCCGATCACACCACAGTACTGAGCCACGCGTCCCACGGTACCCTAATCACCGGCGCGGAACCGGGGCTGTGCGCAGGCTTCCAGGCCCCCGAGAAACGCCCGACACCCCCATCCCCGACCCCTCGGCAGGCGGCCATGTCCCCCACCCCCACCCCGCCCGCCCCCGGCCTCCGCGGGCGGCCCCACCGCGTCCGCCGCACCAGCCCCCCCGGCACCCTCCTAGCC
>NZ_JBFBBE010000446.1:0-1104 GCF_040682555.1 Streptomyces sp. NPDC051172 | reverse complement strand
AGATCTTGTCGGATCTCCACAGTGAAGTCAGGCGTGATGCCCAAGAAGTGATTATCGAAAGCACCGTGGTGGATCCTGCACATGGCAAGGCCATTGACCACGGTCGGCAGACCATGCACCTCACGATCCGGAACAATGTGAGCAGCATCCAGCAATTCCGGATGTGCAAAATTGCAGACCGCGCAGTGGTTGTCGTAGGCGGCCAGCACGGTGGAACGGAAATGCGGCTGGTGAACGCGGATCTTGACCTCCCGCCTCAGATACCGCTTGAGAGACGCTTCCAGAACAGACTCATGCATGAGTTCCGGTGAATAGTCCTCCGGCTCCATCGGTGCAAAGACGATTTGGTGTCGTTCATCCTCGCGTCCGACGACATAGACCGGGGCCACCACTTGAAACCGTGCTGGACTCATGCCTACGCCGACGAACCAGATCAGCGGGAGGACGCGCTCGTGTGCCCGGAAGAGCCCCTGGTTCGCTGGGAGACGGGGATTCGTGCCCTGCCACTTGTAGCGCATGAGGCCGTCGTCGCCGATTTCATCCTCGTAGGGACGGGCATGACCCGTTGGGCGATACACCGTGTAGAAGGAAAGCGCGGCCTCAAACCCCGCCGGCTTGCGGATTCCGTTCTGCGTAGAAATCAGCGGGAACGGCTCCCCGTTCCACCGGAAGTCACCGATGTCCTCCCGGGTGAGCGGTACCTGGCCATCGAGCGAACGCATCTTCAGCCACTCAATGGCAGCTTCACGCAGCCCTATCGGTTCACTCATGGGGGTCCTTGCTCGCGAGCGCCTCAGACGCGGACGCCATCTATGTCGCACCGTACCAAGCACGGCCCCGCATCGGGCTTGGCCGCACCGGACCACGCCGACCTCTCACCCCACCTCCGCCAGCGGGATCCCGCGCTCCTCTCCCCGCGCCGGCCAGTCCCGCGCCGAGCGCGACCGCAGCGCGGCATTCAGAGTCGTGGCGACATGCCCCTCGGCCGCCGGGTACACGGCGCAGTAACGGGGCGTGCCGCGCCGGGCTCGCGGGCCGGCCTGTGATGTGCATCTTTCTGGGTGTTGGGTCGCGGCGCCTGTTCTCAGCGGCACTCCGCCCACA
>NZ_JBFBBE010000445.1:0-1106 GCF_040682555.1 Streptomyces sp. NPDC051172 | reverse complement strand
ACGAGATCCGGGCGATCGCGGCGGCGGCCGGCCACGACCTCGCGGGGGAGCCGACGCTGCCGGAGTGGCTGCACGAGTGGCGGCGCAGCGTGGCCCTGCCGTCGACCCGGACGCCCCTGCCCCACGCGTGGGACCTCGACGCAGTGCGGCGAGGATGAACGTTCGAGTGATATAGGGCACGATGGTCGGGTGAACAACAGACTCCTGATCGTCGCGACCCTCTCGCTGGCCGCGCTCGTCGTCGTGCTGGTGGCCGCCATCGGCGGCGGCGCGTGGTGGGTGCTGGCGGTCCTCCTGGTGGCGCTGCTCGTGCTCGCCGTGTGGGACATGACCCAGAAGCGGCATGCGATCCTCCGCAACTACCCCGTGCTCGGTCACATGCGGTACCTGCTGGAGTCGATCCGCCCCGAGATCCAGCAGTACTTCATCGAGCGCAACTTCGACGGCAAGCCGTTCGACCGGGACACCCGCTCGATCGTCTACGCCCGTGCGAAGGGACTGGACAGCCACAAGGCGTTCGGCACCGAGCGGGACACCTCGGAGATCGGCTACGAGTTCCTGCTGCACTCCACCGCCCCGGTCAACCCGCCGGAGGAGCCCCCCACGGTGCGGATCGGCGGCCCGGACTGCCGCCGGCCCGTGGACATCTCGCTGATGAACATCTCCTCCATGTCCTTCGGCTCCCTCTCCGCCAACGCCGTTATCGCCATGAACAAGGGTGCGGGCCTGGGCGGCTTCATCCACGAGACCGGCGAGGGCGGCCTCACCAAGTACCACCGCGGCAACGGCGCGGACCTGTTCTGGGAGATCGGCTCCGGCTACTTCGGCTGCCGCAACGAGGACGGCACCTTCAGCCCGGAGAAGTTCGCCGAGAAGGCGCTGCTGCCGGAGGTCAAGGGCATCACCATCAAGATCTCCCAGGGCGCGAAGCCCGGTCTGGGCGGCATGCTGCCCAAGGAGAAGATCTCCCCCGAGATCGCCGAGGCCCGTGAGATCCCGATGGACAGGGACTGCCTGTCCCCGGCGTCCCACTCGGCGTTCCGCACCCCGCGCGAGATGGTCAAGTTCATCGAGCAGCTCCGCGAGCTCTCGGACGGCAAGCCGAT
>NZ_JBFBBE010000444.1:451-1107 GCF_040682555.1 Streptomyces sp. NPDC051172 | reverse complement strand
GATGAACACGAGCAGGAACGGCACGAGCACGGCCACGAACGGGGCCAGCTGGCCGACGATCGCGCCGATGTGCGTGGCGGGGATGCCGGTGAGCGTGCCGGCGGTGGTGATGGGGGTGCCCACGGCGCCGAAGGCCACGGGCGCGGTGTTCGCCAGCAGCACGGCGGTGGCCGCCCGCAGCGGGGGCACGCCCAGGCCGAGCACCATGGTGGCCGTGATGGCCACGGGGGCCCCGACGCCGGCGAGGGCCTCGAGCAGGCCGCCGAAGCAGAACGCGATGAGCACGGCCTGGATGCGGATGTCTCCGCCGCCGAGCGAGTCGAAGCTCGCGCGCATGTCGTCGAATCGTCCGGAGAGCACGGTGACCTGGTAGAACCACAGCGCCATCACGACGATCCAGACGATCGGGAACAGGCCGAAGGTCGCTCCCTGGGCGGCGGACAGCGCCGCCAGGTGGGCCGGCATGTGGAAGCCCAGCACGGCCACGAGCAGGGCCACCACGAGCGCGGCGAGTCCCGACTGCCAGGCCTTGAGGCGCAGGCCGAGGAGGGTGGCGAAGAACGTCAGCAGGGGCAGGACGCCGAGCGCGGCGGAGAGCGCGACGCTGCCGGCGGCATCGGGGGCGGGGGTGAAGGTGTGCACGGGGGTCTCCCGGT
>NZ_JBFBBE010000444.1:0-441 GCF_040682555.1 Streptomyces sp. NPDC051172 | reverse complement strand
GGGGGGATTGGGGGGGGGGGGTTTTGGGGTGCCGGGGGGACCCCGGGGGGGCGTGGGGACGGGGCGGGATCCGGTCGGGCCGGTGATGGTCGGACCACTGTGGTCAGACCAAGGAGCGTACTGTGAGGGCGGTCACCTTGCAAGGGGCTGGTGTGATATGGTCTGACCACTACGGCACCCATGTGCTGCCGCACCGCACGGCGCCCCAGGCGCCCCGTCCGGAACGGAGACCGGCATGAGAATCGCCCTGTTCGCCACATGCATCGTGGACGCGATGTATCCCAAGGTGGCCCTCGCCACCGTCCGGATCCTCGAGCGACTCGGGCATGAGGTGGTCTTCCCGCCCGGCCAGGGCTGCTGCTCGCAGATGCACGTCAACAGCGGGTACGTGGAGGACGCCCTGCCCGTGGTGCGCAACCACGTCCGCACCTTCATAGAGGC
>NZ_JBFBBE010000443.1:0-1108 GCF_040682555.1 Streptomyces sp. NPDC051172 | reverse complement strand
GATCTCGAACAGCCCGGTGTCCGAGGAGACCGGCACGGCGCCGGCCTGGGCCATCTTCATGCCGTTGTACTCGGCCTGGTTGTGCGAGGCGGTGAACACCACGCCCGCGGCCTGCTTCACGCCCGCCGCGTAGTAGAGCATGTCCGTGGAGATCAGCCCCAGGGTGACGACGTCGGCGCCGCGGCGCGTGGCGCCCTCGGCGAAGGCCGTCATGAACGCGGGCGAGGAGGGGCGCATGTCCCCGCCGACCAGCACGGTCTGACCGGCCAGGCCCAGTACGTCCACGAAGGCCGCGCCCACCGCGCGGACGCTCTCCGCCGTGATGGATTCGCCCACGATGCCGCGGACGTCGTACGCCTTGAAGGAGTCGTGCAGGTCGAGGGAGGGGGTCGAGGTAGTCACCCGACCGATCGTAGTGGACAGCCTGGATACAGTGAGGGCGTGCCCCCGACCACTCCGCCCCCGAGCGCGGGGCCCCCGGCCGTCCCGTCGTCGGGACCCGCGCCGGCCGCGCCCGGGGAGCCCGCGTACCGCAGGCTGCTGATCGGGCTGTTCCTGGCGGGGGTGGCCACGTTCGCCCAGCTCTACTCCCCGCAGGGCCTGCTGCCGCTCGTCAGCGACGACCTGGGCGTCCCCGCGGACCGTGCCGCCCTGCTCGTCTCCGCCGGCACGCTCGGCCTCGCGCTGTCGGTGGTGCCGTGGTCCGTGGCCGGGGACCGGTGGGGCCGCCGACGCGCCATGGTGGTCTCGATGGTCTCCGCCAGTGCGTGCGCGCTCGCGGGCGTCCTCGCGCCCACGTTCGAGGCCATGCTTGGTCTGCGCCTGCTCGAGGGCATGGCGCACGGGGGCGTCGCGGGTCTCGCCGTGTCGCTGGTGGCGGAGGAGGTGGCCCCGCACGCGGTCGCGGCGGCCGCCGGCACCTACTTCGCCGGCACCACCCTCGGCGGTCTCTCCGGGCGGCTCCTCGCCCTGCCCGTCGCGGAGGCGTCCTCGTGGCGCGGCGGCATGCTGGCCGTCACCGTGGTCGGGGTGCTGTGCACCGTCGGCTTCCTGGCGATCACGCCGCGTGCCCGACGTTTCACGCCGTCGCCCACCTCCCCGGCGACGC
>NZ_JBFBBE010000442.1:0-1111 GCF_040682555.1 Streptomyces sp. NPDC051172 | reverse complement strand
CAGTCCGCAGCCACGGTGCGGGAGCGGGCCGCCCTCGTGGCGCGCACGATCCCGGTGAACCGCCCCCATCTGCAGATGCGCCTGGGCCGGCCGGTCACCCGCGCGGACCTGTGGCGCGAGCAGCGCGCCCGGCTCGGCGCACTCGCCGGCTGGGCCTGGACGAAGGCGGTGCGCCGTGGCCGTTGAGACCACCGAGGGCTGGGCGCTCGCCCCCGACATCGCGTGGGCCCGCACCGCCGGCGGCCAGGCCGCCGTCATGACGCTCGAGGCCGGTCAGCCGCTGCTGCTGAGCGCCTCGGGCGACGTGATCTGGGACGTCCTCGTGGGCGGCCGGACCCCGGAGGACGACCTGGTCGCGGATCCGCCCGCGCCGCTGTCCGCGTCGGACGTCACGGTCCAGGTCGCGGACGCGTTCGGCCTCGCCCCCGCCGACGTCGCGGCCGGCCTCCACGCCTTCCTCGAGATGCTCGAGGCGCACGGCGTCCTCGTCCGCGTGCGGACGGCCTGACCCGTCTCAGCCCTCCGGCACGAAGATCGCGTCGACCACCTGCAGCGCCCACTCGAGCAGCGGGACGTCCACGAGGTCCTGACCCATGACCGGCTTGGTCTTGGGACGCGGGATGAGGACGCCGTTCAGGGCCGGCTTGACCTGGGCACCCTTGTACATGCGGGTCAGGCGCATCTGACGGGACTCCGGCAGGTCCGCGGCGGGGCCGAACTTCACGTTCTGCCCCAGCAGCATCACCTCGGTGACGCCCGCGGCCCGGGCCCGGTTGCGGAACCGGGCGACGGCGACGAGCGCCTCCACCGGCTCCGGCAGCGGGCCGTAGCGGTCCTTGAGCTCCTCCACCACGGCGTCCACGGCGGCGTCGTCCGCGGCCTGGGCGAGGTTGCGGTACATCTCCAGGCGCAGCCGCTCCCCCGGCACGTAGTCGTGCGGCAGGTGGGCGTTGACCGGCAGCTCCACCTTCACCTCGGCGGGCGCGGTGTCCTCCTCGCCCTTGAAGTCGGCCACGGCCTCGCCCACCATCCGCAGGTAGAGGTCGAAGCCCACGCCGGCGATGTGGCCGGACTGCTCCCCGCCGAGCAGGTTGCCAGCGCCGCGGATCTC
>NZ_JBFBBE010000441.1:0-1111 GCF_040682555.1 Streptomyces sp. NPDC051172 | reverse complement strand
GTGCGCACACCGTCCCGGACCTCCATGACGGTCGACGGCCCCGACGTCGTGATCTTGTCCCGGCCGTCCGCCCCGCGGAAGACGAAGCCGCGCACCCCCCGGTCCGCGAGCACCTGGGCGAGCAGCGGGACCATGGCCTCGCTCGAGCAGCCCAGGGCCTGGGCGGTGACCTGGGCCGGATTGCTCAGCGGGCCGAGGAAGTTGAACACGGAGGGCACTCCAAGCTGCTTGCGCACCGGGGCCACGTACTTCATGGACGGGTGGTAGTTCTGGGCGAAGAGGAACGTGATGCCCACGGCCTCGGCGCACTCCTCGGCCTTCCGGGCCGGCATGGACAGGTCGACGCCGAGGGCCTCGATGACGTCGGCCGCGCCGGCGGTGGACGAGGCGCCGCGGTTCCCGTGCTTGACGATCCGCGCGCCCGCACCGGCGGCCACGAGCGAGGACATCGTGGAGAGGTTCACGGTGCCCAGGCGGTCGCCGCCCGTGCCCACGACGTCGAGGGTCTCCCCCGGCACGTGCACCGGGTTCGCCGCCTGCACCATCGCCTCGGTTAGGCCCCGCAGCTCCGGCACCGTCACCCCCTTGGCGGCCAGGGCGAGGAGGAATCCGCCCACCTGCCCCTCGGTGGCATCGCCGGCCATCATCTCCCCCATGGCCCACGCGGCGACGTCGTCGCTGAGGTCCTCCCCGAGGGTGAGGGCGCGGAAGACCTCCGGCCAGGAGGTCCCAAGGACTGCTGCGGTGTTCTCGGGGGTGCTCACGCACTGAGCGTAGCGGCCCGGCCGTACCCGGGAACGCGCCATGTCGGGTACCGCTCGCTTCGAACCTGGACATCACCTGGACGCCAGCCCCCGACTGTCACTGAAACCCCCCGACGGTGCTGACGACCCGTCCTGCGACACGGTAGGTTCGATTTACCGCCCGGGCGGTGTTTGGGGCCATAATGGCTGGGTGACCACAGCTAACCCCACTCTCCATCAGCCCACCACGGGGCTCCCGAGCCGGCCGAACATGGTGCAGGTCGGGACCATGGTGTGGCTTGCCAGCGAGCTCATGTTCTTCGGTGGGCTCTTCGCCATGTACTTCACCCTGCGCTCCACCTCTCCGG
>NZ_JBFBBE010000440.1:0-1112 GCF_040682555.1 Streptomyces sp. NPDC051172 | reverse complement strand
GGCGAAAACTCATGAAGCTGCCCACGCGGCGGGCTGACCGCCCGTCCCGTGTGAATCTCGCGTGGGCATACGAGCGCTTCCGGGAGGCCACCATCGCCGATGTCGCCTGATGCGGCTCGGCCGTGAGGATGGTCCGCGGGCTGTGACGTGCCGGGGGCTCGAGCTTGTCCCTTCTCTCGTCAGGGGCCCCAAGGTCTCGCCAACCCCCCCACCCATGCGGGTGAACTGGGTGTTCCATTCCCGAATGCCCCGTTGAGCGAGGAGCACCTCATGACCCCCACGACCTCCACCCCCGCCACGTTCCACGGCAACCGTGTGGACCAGCAGTTCATCGCCGGCCAGTGGCGCGACGGCGCCGCCGGGCAGCGCAAGACGGACATCAACCCGTACACGGACGACGTCGTGGCCGAGTTCACCCTGGCCACGGAGGAGGACCTCGACGAGGCCTACCGCGCCGCCGCCGAGGCCCAGAAGGCGTGGGCCGCCACCGGGCCCGGCGAGCGCTCCGCCGTCCTGCGCCGCGCCGCCGCGATCATGGAGGAGCGCCGCGAGGAGATCGCGGACTGGCTTGTGAAGGAGTCCGGCTCCACGCGCATCAAGGCCGCCGCGGAGATCGGCTCGGCCATCGCCATCACGTACGAGGCCGCCACGTTCCCCACCCGCGTGCACGGCACCATCCACCCCTCCAACGTCCCGAACCGCGAGATGCGCGTGTACCGCAAGCCGATCGGCGTCGTCGGCGTGATCTCCCCGTGGAACTTCCCGCTCCACCTGTCCCAGCGCTCGGTGGCCCCCGCGCTGGCGCTGGGCAACGCCGTCGTGCTCAAGCCCGCCTCGGACACCCCGGTGACTGGCGGCACCCTGCTCGCGCGCGTGTTCGAGGAGGCCGGCCTGCCCGCGGGCGTGCTGTCCGTGGTGGTGGGCGCCGGCTCCGAGATCGGCGACGCCTTCGTCAAGCACCCCGCGCCGCGCCTGATCTCCTTCACGGGCTCGACTCCGGTGGGCAAGCAGGTCGGCGCCAACGCCGTCTCGGGGGACACCCTGAAGAAGGTCGCGCTCGAGCTGGGTGGCAACGCGCCGCTCGTGGTGCTGGACGACGCGGACCTCGACGC
>NZ_JBFBBE010000439.1:0-1112 GCF_040682555.1 Streptomyces sp. NPDC051172 | reverse complement strand
CTCGAGGGTCGGGACGATGAACTTGATGACGATGAACATGAGCAGGGCGAAGCCCACCACGACGACGAGGATCTCCCACGGGTTGGGGATCAGGGGGTTGGCCCCCTCAGCCGCCGCGAGGATCAGTCCGTTGCTGATCATGTTTCAACCATCCTTCGGTCAAGAGTCCTGTGGAGATGGAGCACCGACGGTCTCACCGTGCGGGCGCTCCGTGGACGCGGCGCGTCAGGCGCCGATGACGAAGGCGAAGACGAGGCCCAGGATGGCGAGGGCCTCGGCGAGCGCGAAGCCCAGGAGGGCGATCGGCTGCAGGATGCGCTGGGCCTCCGGCTGACGGGCGACGCCGTTGATGTAGGCGGCGAAGATCAGGCCCACGCCGATGGCGGAGCCGATGGCGGCGAGGCCGTAGCCGATCATGTTGAGCGAACCGTGCAGTTCCATGGTGTTCCTTTCACGAGGCCGAGGTGTCCGGCCGGGTTGTGGAGGGGCGGCCTCCCGGGTGGTCCTCCTGCGGAGGGCCGGGAAGACTGGTGGCGGGCTCTCCCGCCGTACCGCGGCCGCCTGGGTCATGCCCGAGGCGGCCCCGGAAGATCAGTGGTCGTTCGCGTCGATCGCGCCCTGGATGTAGATGGCGGTCAGCAGCGTGAAGACGAAGGCCTGCAGGTACATGATCAGCAGCTCGAGGAAGTACAGGGCCACCGAGCCGAGGATGACCAGGATGCCGGTGCCCTGCAGGGCCAGGCTGTCGGTCTGCGTGATCAGGTAGGCGGCGCCGGCGCCGGCGAGCATCACGATCATGTGGCCGGAGAGCATGGTGGCCATCAGACGCAGGGAGTGGGTCAGCGGGCGCACGATGAAGTTGGAGATGATCTCCAGCGGCACGAGCAGCGGCAGGATCCAGCCGGGCACACCCGAGGGCACGACGGCCAACTTCAGGTAGCGCACGCCGTGTCGCTTGATGCCGACGCCGATCCAGATCGCGTAGACGATGAGGGCCAGGCCGTAGGCGGCGCCCGCGTGGGAGAAGGTCGGCAGCTGCAGAACCGGGATGGCGCCGAACAGGTTGTTCAGCAGCACGAAGAAGAAGATGGCGAAGAGCAGCGGGACCCACT
>NZ_JBFBBE010000438.1:0-1113 GCF_040682555.1 Streptomyces sp. NPDC051172 | reverse complement strand
GGCGTTGTTCGAGATCCACATCCTGTGCCTGTACTGCATGATCGTGTGGGCGGCGATGATCCCGCTGTTCATCCTGCTCACCGTGCGCAACCTCGCCCACGGCGTGATCCCCGCGCACGCCGCGGTGGTGCGGTTCTCCGCCGGCTGGGCCGGAACCCTGGTGGCCATCGCCTATGTGGCCGTGGCCGCCTCGGTGTTCTGGACCTTCTTCCCGGCCCTCCCCGGTTACTGACAAACCAGCCGCACTACGGCCCGCCCACGCGCCCGCAACGAGGAGAAACCACACCATGGCCGAGACCGACGTGCTAGTGATCGGCGCCCGCCAAGCAGGGCTGGCGCTCGGGCACTACCTGAGGCGTGAGGAGCCGAGCTGTCGGCAAAGCCGGACACAGGTTGGGAAACCGAGAAGGGCAGGCAGTAAGTTCCTTGTCCAACAGGCCCTCTACCGCCACGTCGCGACAACCGGGCAGCTCCGTGAGGATGGAGGCAAGGTCCTCGCCCGGAAAGGAAGTACATGATCGGCTGGCTGGAGCGGTGGCAGATTCCCTTGTACCTGGTTGCCCTGGGAGCCGGTGCCGCTTGCGGAAGCGGCATAACCGAACCGACACCGTGTCCACGATCAAGGGCCAAGGCCCCACTCCTACTCCGGCCTCACCTGACCCCGCTCCGGCACCACCACCGCGGCCGAAGTCGCCGACGTTTGATCGCCTCGATGAAGGGAAATTCGCTATGCCGCCGATCGACCAGTGGGTCACGTTCGAACCCCTCACCGGCTCACCCGTCGGCATCGCCGCTCTGCTGTTCGCGGCACTGTATCTGCGAGGAGCGATCTGGATGTGGCGAAACAGGCGCCGTTGGGCGATCGCCCGCACAGCATCGTTCCTGATCGGGTGCGCCCTGATCTTCGCTATCACGATGTTCGGTGTGAACCGTCTCGCGACGGAATCCATCACAGCGCTGGTGTTCCAGCAGATCACCCTGCTGACCGTCGTTCCGCCGCTCCTCATCGCAGGGTCACCCCTGCCGTCCCTGCGCGTCGATCCCGTGACCGGCGCGAGCGAGGAGCCGTTCGCGCTGGTCGACCTCGGGCGCTGCAATGTCCGTACGGCGGAG
>NZ_JBFBBE010000437.1:0-1116 GCF_040682555.1 Streptomyces sp. NPDC051172 | reverse complement strand
GAGAAGCTGCGGGCGCGCCCGTCGCTCCTGGTGGTCCATCCGAAGGGGTGGCAGCCCCGGCCGCGGGGCGGCTGGCCGGGGCGAAGACGCGGCCAACACTAGTCCCCCGGCGGCGGACCCCGGCCCGCGTCACGGACGACGACGTCACCCGGCCCCGTGCCGGCGCAGCGTACGGCGTCGGCGCCAGACGACGAACGCGACCACGGCCGCGAGGATCAGCACGAGGGCGAGGACGCCCCGGCCCTCTCCGAGCGCCGCGCCGATGACGGCCCACACCACGGCCATCCCGACGGTCCCGTACACCACGCCCCACAGGAACGTGCCGAGCGCGGCCGCCGGCAGGAACCGGCGCCAGGGCATGCGGGCGACGCCGGCGGAGCCGATCACCGCCGTCTGGATGCCCACCGTGAGGTAGCAGAACGGGATGGCCCACACCCCGTGGCGCTGGATGAAGCGCTGGGCTCGGACATAGACGGGCCCCTCCATCACGCGGGCGAACCAGCGGGTCCGCTCGACGCCGGAGGCCAGCCCCCGCCCGAGCGAGAACACGATCAGGGTGCGCAGGATCGCCAGCATCCAGAAGAACCCGATGGACCACAGCAGCGGCAGCCCGTCGATCCACGCCATCATGGGCGGAGCCACCCGTCGGTGCGGGGACTCAAGCGCGCGCCCCGGCCGTGCTCACGCGTTCCAGAGCCCGTACGAGTCCGCGAGGTCCGCGATCTTCTGGGCACGCAGCACGCGGGGCAGGTACGAGCCGTCGCCGACGGCGGCGCCCTGAGCATGCTTCTCGAGCAGGTCGCGGGCCCACGCGAGCTCGTCCTCGGACGGGGACATCGCCCGGTTGACCCAGTCCACCTGATCCGGGTTCAGGACGAGGCGGCCGGTCATGCCCATCGAGGCGGTGACGGCGCAGGAGCGGATGACCTCGTCCTCACCGTCCGTGTTGCCGGGCGGTCCGTCGATCGCACCGGGCAGACCGCCTACGCGAGAGGCGATCACCATGCGGGAGCGGGCGTAGGCCATGGCCAGCGGGTCCTCGCCGACGCCGACGTCCTTGCGGAAGTCGTTCACGCCGAAGGCGAGACGGAACGTGCCCGGCGCCTTGGCCACGGC
>NZ_JBFBBE010000436.1:0-1121 GCF_040682555.1 Streptomyces sp. NPDC051172 | reverse complement strand
ACCCTAGGTCAGTGACGGGTCCGTGCCCAGGCCGGCGTCGCCGTCGGGCCCGGGGCCCTGGGGCGGGTCCGGCCGCGCGGATAGGATGAGCCCGAGGGTGTCGCGCCCGCCGCGCTCCCCCGCCTGCCTGAGTCGACGACGCCTAGGAGCTGCAGCATGCCCATCGCATCCCCGGAGAAGTACGCCGAGATGATCGACGCCGCCAAGAACGGCGCCTTCGCCTACCCGGCGATCAACGTCACCAGCTCCCAGACCGTGAACGCCGCCATCCGCGGCTTCGCCGAGGCCGGCTCGGACGGCATCATCCAGGTCTCCACCGGCGGCGCCGCCTACTTCTCCGGCTCCTCCGTGAAGGACATGGTCGCCGGCTCGCTGGCGTTCGCCGCGTTCGCGCGCGAGGTCGCCAAGAAGCACTCCGTGAACATCGCCCTGCACACGGACCACTGCCCCCAGGACAAGCTCGAGAGCTTCGTCCTGCCCCTGCTGGACGCCTCCGAGGCCGAGGTGAAGGCCGGGCGCGACCCGATCTTCAACTCCCACATGTGGGACGGCTCCGCCGAGACCCTCGAGGAGAACCTGCGGATCGGCCGCGAGCTGCTCGCCCGCACCCACGCCAACAAGCAGATCCTCGAGGTGGAGATCGGCGTCGTGGGCGGCGAGGAGGACGGCGTGGCCCACGAGATCAACGAGAAGCTCTACACCACCGTGGCGGACGGCATCGCCACGGTGGAGGCCCTCGGCCTCGGCGAGAACGGTCGCTACCTCACCGCGCTGACCTTCGGCAACGTGCACGGTGTCTACAAGCCGGGCAACGTGAAGCTGCGCCCGGAGATCCTGCAGGAGATCCAGCAGGCCGTGGGTGAGAAGTTCGGCAGAGAGCGCCCGTTCGACCTCGTGTTCCACGGCGGCTCCGGCTCCGCCGCCCAGGAGATCGCCGACTCGGTGGAGTACGGCGTCGTGAAGATGAACGTGGACACGGACACCCAGTACGCGTTCACCCGCCCGGTGGCCGGGCACATGTTCGAGAACTACGACGGCGTCCTGAAGGTCGACGGCGAGGTCGGCGACAAGAAGCAGTACGACCCCCGCGTGTGGGGTGCCAAGGCCGAGGAGGGCATGGC
>NZ_JBFBBE010000435.1:0-1122 GCF_040682555.1 Streptomyces sp. NPDC051172 | reverse complement strand
CCGCGGCCGCGGCGTCGACCTCCTGACCGGCGCCCTGGATGCGCACCAGGTCCTCGCCGTCCACGGTTACTGTAAGTCCTCGTAGTCCCGCGGCTCGCCGTGGCCCAGGACGGCGGCGGCGAGGGCCTGGAGCACCACGGTGCGGCGGTCGTGGTCCGAGGAGCGGGAGCCGCTGATGTGGATGCGCCCGTGCTTGAGGTCCGTGACGGAGCGCGTGGAGTGCGGCAGATCCGGGACGAAGCGCAGCGTGAAGCCGAGGTGCTCGGCCAGCTCCGAGACCGCGTGCAGGCCCAGCGGCCCGCCCGTGTGGCCGATCGCGTCGAGCAGCCGATGCGCCTCGGCCTCGAGGTCGGGGTAGTGGTTGTCCACCGCGCGCATCTGGGCGCGCAGCTGGGCGTTGGCGCGGCGCGCCTCCTCGGGGGTGGCGGCCTGCTCCTCCAGGCGACGGCGCAGCTCGGCCTCCAGCCCCGCGATCACCTCGAGGACCTCGGTGGGGGTGCGGGGCCCGATGCGCAGCGGCGGCAGGCCGAGGGAGGCGTAGTGCTCCGAGCGCGCGAACCGTTCGACCTCGATCTCCAGTTCGGCCCGACGGGTGGGGGCCCGGCCGGTGAGCAGGTCCTCGACCGGCACGCCCAGGACCTCCGCGATCCGCTGGACCAGCGAGAGTCGCGGCTCGCGGCGGGCGTTCTCCACGAGGGACAGGTGCGAACCGCTCACGCCCGTGCGCTCCGCGAGCTGGTCCAGGGTGAGTCCGGCCTGCTTGCGCAGGTGCCGGACGCGGCGGCCCAGTGCGACGGCGTCCACGGTCGCGCTGTCCTCGGGAAGCGGGCGGGTCATCATGCGCGGAACTGTAGACGGATCCGGGGCCGCAGAACACGTGTGACGGAAAGAACGCCACATTCTTGACAAGCGGGGGGCCGTTGTCGTGACCCAAGCCACACCGGGGCATAAGGACCGTCACGTTCTGACCCAGTGGCAGGAACGGCCGGAGTTTCCACCGATTCTGTGCTCCCGAGGGCCTTGCCCGGGGCCAAGGTGGATGTCAACGGCAGCGACGGACACGTCTCACCGAACCCTTCACGAACCGGACCGATCCTCAGGAGGACGTCATGACCACCCAGC
>NZ_JBFBBE010000434.1:0-1122 GCF_040682555.1 Streptomyces sp. NPDC051172 | reverse complement strand
CGGGCCTCGGAGGAGGGGGTCCGCGGCGGCTGCAGGTTCGCGTCGATCGAGATGGCCAGCAGGATCTCCTCGCGGAACTCCTGGGTCAGGGCGTCCGTGAGGGCGTCGGCCACCTGGGTGCCCTGGAGCGTCTCGCGGGTGGTCTCGTTCGGCACGGCCAGCAGGAGCGTGTTGCCGATGAGGCCCTGCGGCTGGGCCAAGTAGACGAAGCCCATGAGGCGGGCGCTGACCCGCGCGTCGTCCTCGAGGGAGCCCACGACGGAGCGCCACGAGCTGAGCACGGCCTGGTCTGCCACCACGGAGGCTTCCTTTCCTGGGACAGACGTCCCCGAGGACGGGGGCGGCTGCGCGAGACGGACGACGGTGCTCGGAGTCTAACGGTTGTCCACAGGGTTGTGCACAGACGGTGGACAACCCCTATCATCCTGTGGACGACCGTCCCGGGCGCCCGTGCGCGTCCGGGCTGCGCGCGCACCCGTTTGACCCCCGCGCACCCCGGCCACTAGAGTTGTCTGGTCCCCCGGGTGTCGGTTGATCGTGCCCGCCGGGGATTTCATGTCAGAGCCTCACCGGTCCTTCTCCCTGGTCCACCTGCTCAGGTTGACGGTCGAAGGCACACAACACGTCGTGGAGAGATCACAGTGACCAAGCGCACGTTCCAGCCCAACAACCGCCGTCGTGCCCGCAAGCACGGCTTCCGTGCCCGCATGCGCACCCGCGCCGGCCGCGCCATCCTGTCCGCTCGCCGCGGCAAGAACCGCGCCGAGCTGTCCGCCTGAGGACGTCGGTCCAGGGACGGCGCGCCCCGTGCTGCCCCGTGACCGTCGCATCCGCACGCCCGCGGAGTTCCGTCACCTCGGTCGCACCGGCATCCGCGCGGGTCGGCGCACCGTCGTGGTGAGCGTCGCCACGGACCCCGACCAGACCCGGTCCACGTCGCCGAGCGCCCCTCGGCCGCGGGCCGGGTTCGTCGTGTCCAAGGCCGTGGGGAACGCGGTGACCCGCAACCGGGTGAAGCGACGGCTGCGCGCCGTCGTCGCGGAGCAGATGCGTCTGCCCCCGCTGCGCGACCTGCCGGTTCTGGTCCAGGTCCGCGCGCTGCCGGCCGCCGCCGAGGCGGAC
>NZ_JBFBBE010000433.1:0-1124 GCF_040682555.1 Streptomyces sp. NPDC051172 | reverse complement strand
CAGGCTCCGGAGACCCCATGGTAGCGATCCTGGGCCGCAGGATCGCCTTCAGGCCAATGTGAGGGCCGTCTACCGATGCTGGGCACCCCCGTGGCCGGCTGGGTCCAGGCGCTCATCCTGGCCGTCATCACCGCCGTGGGCACGGCCTCCGTGCTGGCCGGCATGGACAAGGGCGTCAAGCGCCTGTCCTACGCCAACATCCTGCTGGCGATCGCCCTGCTCGTCTACGTCCTGATGTGGGCCGTCTCCAGCATGGACGTCATCCGGGGCACCGTGCAGACGATCGGCGAGTACGCCTCGATGCTGCCCGTGCTCTCCACCTACAACGACACGTACAACTCGGGCCAGTGGTCCGGTGACTGGACCGTCTTCTACTGGGCCTGGACCGTCACGTGGGCGCCCTTCGTGGGGATGTTCTTCGCCCGCATCTCGCGCGGCCGCACCATCCGCTCCTTCATCGTGGCCGGTCTCGGCCTGCCCACCGCGTTCTTCATCATCTGGATGGGCATCTACGGCTACTCCGCGTTCCAGTCGGACCGCGCCACCGCGCCGGCGCCGGGCCAGGGCGGCGACCTGACGCAGACGATCGTCACCGACGGCAACGTCCAGGCCGCCCTGTTCCAGCACCTGCAGGGCATGCCGCTCTACACGGTGGCCGCGGTCGTGGCGCTCGTGGTCATCACGCTGTTCTTCATCACCTCGATCGACTCGGGTGCGCTCGTGATGGACGCGATGGCCAACGGCCACGAGGATGCGGCGCCCCGCCGCCAGTCCGTGTTCTGGGCCGTGTCCATCGGCGCGGTCTGCGCGGCCATCATCCTCACCGCGGGCGAGAACGGCCTGGCGGCGCTGCAGGAGGTCATCATCGTGATCGGCCTGCCCATCCTGCTCATCACCGTCACGCAGGCCGCACTGCTGCTGCAGGCCCTGCGCGAGGACGCGGGTGCCGCGCGGCCCATGCGTACCCGCCAGTGGAAGCAGGTGCTGCCGGTCGAGGAGTACCGCCGCCGCGCCACCGAGGACGGCGTGGACGTCTCGGACTTCGTGATCCGCCCCGAGTTCGAGGTCGGCACCGAGCCGGAGAACGACACGCACACCCCGAAGACGTGGCACCAGCAGCGCAT
>NZ_JBFBBE010000432.1:643-1124 GCF_040682555.1 Streptomyces sp. NPDC051172 | reverse complement strand
CCGAGCGCGGCTACCTGCGCGAGATCGGCAACATCCTGTTCCACCTCTCCCTGATCGGCGTGCTCGTGTTCATGGCCTACGGCGGGATGACCAAGTACACGGGGCAGAAGATCATCGTGGAGGGGGAGGGCTTCGCCAACAACCTCGTCGCCTACGACTCCTTCACCCCCGGCGCGTACTTCAGCCCGGACGCCCTGCAGCCGTTCTCCCTCACCCTGGACTCGTTCGACGCCGTGTTCGAGCGGCAGTCGGAGACCCACTACGGCCAGCCGCTGGACTCCACCGCCGTGATGGAGGTCCGCCAGGGCACCGAGGCCGAGCCGCACCAGGAGGTCCTCAAGGTCAACCATCCGCTGAGCATCGACGGCGTGCGCGTCTACCTCGTGGGCAACGGCTACGCGCCCGTGGTCACCGTCCGCGACGGCAACGGCGACATCGCGTTCCAGGGCCCGGTGGTCACCCGCGTGTTCGACCAGAACTA
>NZ_JBFBBE010000432.1:0-633 GCF_040682555.1 Streptomyces sp. NPDC051172 | reverse complement strand
CGACGCGCGGCCGGACCAGCTGGGCTTCGTGGGCTTCTTCCTGCCCACGGCGGTGGAGGACGAGAAGGGCGCCGCGTTCTCGGCCGACCCCGAGCTGCTCCGCCCGCAGCTGCAGCTGAACTCGTACGTCGGCGACCTCGGCCTGGACTCCGGCCGCCCGCAGAACGTGTACGTGCTGGACACCGCATCCCTCACCGAGCTCAACAGCCGCACCAACGAGAACGGCGGCATCGTGCTCAGCCCGGGCCAGACGTACGAGCTGCCCGAGGGCAAGGGCTCCATCAGCTTCGACGGCGTCCGCCGCTACGTCGGCCTGGACATCCACTACGACCCGGGCAAGTGGGGCGTCGGCGTGTTCGCCGGCACCGCCCTGCTCGGCCTGGCGATCAGTCTGTTCGTCCGCCGCCGCCGCGTGTGGGTGCGTGCCCGCACCGACGACGACGGCCGCACCCGCGTGGAGTACGCGCTGCTCGCCCGCGGCGAGGAGTTCGGCCTCCACGAGGAGCACGTGGCCCTGCGCGCCGCCATGGAGAAGTGGTGGCCCATCGTCGCCGCCACCGAGACGGCCGACGACGCCGCGGCCGGTGCCGCCCCCCAGTCCACCTCCACCACCCCCGAGACCCCCCCCGGCCC
>NZ_JBFBBE010000431.1:0-1125 GCF_040682555.1 Streptomyces sp. NPDC051172 | reverse complement strand
CCTGAACGCGTTCCAGATCGCTTTCGAGGGCCGCCTGACTCCGAGCAACAACTGACCATCAACAACCAAGATCAGCCGTTAAGTTGACACACCCGTTCGAGGTTCACCCTGTCATACCCGAGCCGGTCAAACTCCGCAAAGATGCTGTAACAGGACGTGTTGAAGATGCCGGCATAGGAGTAGTCGCATTTGAGGTGAACCAGCTGTATCCATCCCGGCTGCGGCATCGCGTGACCGATGCCGAAGGCGACGGCCCGAGTTCCGAGATGCAGCTCGTAGGCGCGGTGATCGAGGTACGCACAAACGGCAAGTCGTCTCGCAAGGGCCCTGTACTCCAGACCTGTCTGGTCATTCGGCGACGGGTATTGCCGGGACCAGTCCAGGGCCATCGCAAGGATTCGGTTCCGTTCCGCGGGGTCAGCGAGATCGAGTTCGGTCACACGCAATTCGCCCTGCTCGGTGAGGAACCTCCGGCGCTCATATCTCAGCTTCCGGTAGGGCGCGCCCGCCATCGCGAGATGCTTCTTGACGTTGTAAAGGTAGTCGAATTGATCTCGGTCCAACCCGAGCCTCAGTGTTTTCGACTCTTCCGTGACGCGGTCCAGTTTCCCGCAAAGCATGATCGACTTCAGCGCGGGGAAACCGTCGAAGACCCGGTCCACGGCGTCCGGATCGATCGACGGTCCGAGAAGGACAGCAGCCGGATCCCCCGATCCGCTGAACGGCTCGGTCGACAAGAACACGATGTTGTCCCCGACGAGACCGACGGAGAGATCATCGTGCAGGTTCCCCCAGACCAGGAGGTTTGCGAAGCTTTGATCGCTGAACGGGGGAAGTGTGCCGTAGAACGACTCGTACCAATACCGATCAGCGACATCGAACGGGCGTGTGCCGGGAAAGCGGGGAAGGGGATGCCCGAACTCGTTCATTATGACCTGCCGAATGCAATCATTGAGGGTGTACGCGGGTGCACCTTCGGCACGTCAGGCACGGCAGCACCCTAGGGTCGCATCGCGGGGGCAGGGACTGATCCAACGTCGCTTCCTTGATCGTTTCAGGATGACTGCGGTCGTGGTGTGAGTGGGTGGAGCTGGAGGGTGTAGGTGACGCGTTCGGTGGCGGGTT
>NZ_JBFBBE010000430.1:0-1126 GCF_040682555.1 Streptomyces sp. NPDC051172 | reverse complement strand
GCGCACGGCGGCCATGGCGCGCACCGTGACCGGAATGAGATACGGCGCATTGGGCAGTCCGGGATGCCGCGCCCGCGCGTGACGTTGCGCAGGAACGGGATCACGTCGTCCTGGCCCTCGGGCCCGCCGAAGGAGGCGAGCAGCAGGGCGTCGTAGTCCTTGGGGGCCATCACGCCGCACACGTCGTAGTCGACGCCGGCGGCGGCCTTCTCGGGCGTCCGGAGGGCCGGGGCGACGCCGGCGTCCGGGCCGGTGTGGACGGGCGCGTCGGCGCGGGGCTCGGGGGCGGCGGTCATCAGGCCAGCACCTCCGCGATCTCGGCGGTCTCCAGACGGCGTCCGGTGTAGAACGGCACCTCGCTGCGCACGTGCAGGCGGGTCTCGTTGTTGCGCAGGTGGCGCATCATGTCCACCAGGTCCGTCAGCTCGTCCGCCTCGAGGCCCAGCAGCCACTCCCAGTCGTTCAGGCCGAACGCGCTCGTGGTGTTCGCCCACACCTGCGGGAAGTCCTGGCCGAGCTGGCCGTGCTCGCGGAGCATGCGGGCCCGCTCCTTCGGGTCCAGCAGGTACCAGTCGTACGAGCGCACGAACGGGTAGAAGCACAGCCACTTCAGGGCCTTGCGGCCCATGGCGAAGGCGGGGACGTGGTCCTTGTTAAACTCGGCCATGCGATCCGCGCCCATGGCCGAGAGCACCATCGTGGTGCCCTCGAGCAGACGGGTGCGGCGCAGCTCGCGGATGGCGGCCTGCAGGTCCTCGGGCACCTGGCCGTACATCCATACCATGACGTCGCCGGCCTCCCGCATGCCCGAGACGTCGTACACGCCGCGCACGGTCACGCCGGTCTGGGCCACCCGGGCGACGGCCTCGTCGAACTCCTTGGCGGCCCTCTTCGCGTCGCGGCCTTCCAGTCCCAGCCAGCCGGGCTCGCCCTGCGGGCGGGCGAACACGGTGTAGGTGGTGAACCAGTCCTTGCCGGCCTCGGCAGGGGTGGTGATGCTGTCCTTGGTCATGGTCCTCTTCCTTGAGATCCGATTGCGTCAGGGGTGGTCGGGGGGCGAGGTCAGCCGGCGGGTGACGCGTCGGCGCCGAGGGTGCGGTCCACGCCGGCGACGACGGCGGCCAGG
>NZ_JBFBBE010000429.1:0-1127 GCF_040682555.1 Streptomyces sp. NPDC051172 | reverse complement strand
GTTAGCCCTTGCATGCGCTGTTCAGCGAGGCACCTGTCCTCACCTATCGGGGCTCTGGGCATCTCGCCCGTATGGTCCCGGCAACGCCCCTGGGGGCTAGCATCTCGTCATTCAGTTGATGGTGTCAGCATATACCATGTGCGCCGTAAGAATGCACACGTGAGCCCATGTTATGAAATCGTTATCCTAAATCCTTAGACATCCTGAACCAAGGCGGCCAGGCGGCGGCGTTCGGCGTGCTGGTACACCTCTACGGACTTCCCATCGGAGTGGCCGGCGTATGCCTTCAGCTCCGCCGTGGTGGCTCCGGCTTGGCCTAGGCGGGTTAGGGCGGTGTGCCGGAGGCCGTGCCACGTGAAGTTCTCTACGGGGTTCTCCCCGGCCTCGGCCCGATGGGCGTTGAGCGCCTTCAATGCGGCGTTGAACCGCTTGCGGACGGTGTTGGGATTGTTTAGGCCGTTCCCGCCGCCCACGCGAGGGAACAGCAGCCCGTCCGGCCCCGGTGCGGCGTGCGTGTCCAGGTGCGCGGCCAGGTCGGCCGCGATCACTGGGGGCACGGGCACCTCGCGGCGTCCCGCGTCCGACTTGGGGGACTCCTCGCGGACGCCCGACCCGCGCGCCTGAACCTGGGATTCCACGCGGACCCATGCGGTCCCATCCGGGTCCGTGGTGACGTGACGGCGGCGCAGGGCGAGGACTTCCCCGATTCGCAGGGCGCACCAACCGGACAGCAGCACGGCCAGCCGGTCGGCTTCGGGCATCAGGTCGGCCAGGGCGGACAGCTCGGCGTCCGTCAGCGTTTCCCGGTTGCGCTGGGGCAGGTTCGGGCGGCGCAGGCGGCGCGCGGCCAGGGGAGGGACGGGCGAGGTCAGTAGCCACGGGGTGAACGTGCGGGGCAGCTCGGCGGCGTCTCCGGTGGCCCACTTGAACAGCGCCGCGACCACGCGGTGAATCTGGGCGGCTCCAGTGTGGCCCTTGGACTCTTCGAGCGCGTCGAGCCATGCGTTCAGGTCGAGCGCCGTCACCTCGCCCACAGGGCGATCCCCGAACGTGGGCAAGAAGTGCGCTTCGAGGTGCCGACGGTAGGTGTAGACGCTGCCGAGTTTCAGGCCGCGCTCGGTCTGCCA
>NZ_JBFBBE010000428.1:0-1128 GCF_040682555.1 Streptomyces sp. NPDC051172 | reverse complement strand
CGTATCCGCTCCGGGAAGCCATCCCCCACCACATGATCACGAGCCACAAGCCCCGGATCCTAAAGGATCACCCGGCAAGGAAGCGACGTTGGGGCTTGAAGCTCCCTTGGAGGCATGGTCTGCAGGCATCCCCACGCTTTTTCTGCCCCCTTCCAATAGCAGTCAGTACGTCCAACTCGACGAGTACCGAAGGCTGGGGATTGCTGCCGCGAGCATCCACCTGCGGGATCACCTTCCGGGGATGGACCTGATGCGACTCCCGCTACGGGATCGCACAGCACGCTTCCTGGAGCAGTTGGGTCGCTTTGAAGGCGACCCGGAGCTCCGGCAGTCGTGGGGCACGCAACTCCAAGCATTGCTGAACGACACAACAGCATGGCCTCAGTTGGTAAGTGATGGCCACGCATTCATCGACATGCTCGGCCGGACTGGTCTTCATGACTGCGTCGAGGCCATCGAAGCTCTACTACGTCGGAAGGGGGCCTGAGCCATGCGTGTATTCCTAGCAGGCATCATCCAGGGTGCTCGTACGGATGACGGGATACATCACCAGGGGTACCGCAAGGAGATCCGTGATGTCGTATCGGCCGCCTACCCGGAGGCCCAGTTCGTCGATCCTCACGAGGAGAACCTCGGCCGACTGGAGTGGTCGCGAGATATCCAGCGAGAGATGTTCCTCCGCTACGTGAGGGAGGCAGGACGCTGCGATGTTCTCGTCGCCTGGCTCCCCGAGCCCAGCATGGGGACATCGGTCGAGATGTACGAGGCCTATCGCATGGGGGTACCGGTAATCACGATCAGCCCCATGACTGGAACATGGGCAGTCTTCTCGCTCGCCACTCGAACCCTTCCGGATCTTGAGGCGTTCTCGACATTTGTTCGCAGTCCTGAATTCGCTGGGTTGATTCTCTCTCCCGAAGGAATTGGAAGCTCAGAAGTGGGTGGCGCGCATGAATGAAATCATTAACGACCGTGCGGACTGGCAGTGGAATGTCAACTCCTGGTCGAAGCAGGACAGCCCCGCTGCTGCGATCACTGAGGTTGAACTCGTAGTGGCGGGGGAGGAACTGACGTTTCGTGATCGTTGCGGTATGCCGGAGTCATGAGGTATGCGCAGGGAGGCGGGCT
>NZ_JBFBBE010000427.1:0-1133 GCF_040682555.1 Streptomyces sp. NPDC051172 | reverse complement strand
TTGCAGGAACGCCGCGACGCCTGGCGGCACGCCTCGAAGACCACTGTCCGGTACGGGCAGCAGTCCGCTCAGCTCAAGGACATCCGCGTCTTCGACCCGGAGCGTCAGGGGCGTTGGTCGTTCTCGTCTCAGCAGGCCACCTTGCGCCGCCTGGACAAGGCGTTCGCCGCGTTCTTCCGGCGGGTGAAGGCAGGAGACGCGCCGGGCTATCCGCGTTTCCGCTCGGGCAAGCGGTTCGACACCGTGGACTTCCCCAAGGACGGCGACGGATGCCGCTGGGATGTCACCCCGCACGATTCCGTCACCCGCGTCCGGCTCCAGGGCGTCGGGCACGTCAAGGTGCACCGGCACCGGCCCGTGACCGGCAAGGTCAAGACGATCAGCGTCAAGCGGGAAGGGCGCCGCTGGTACGTCGTCCTGACCGCCGAGCAGGCCCAGCCCGAACCGCTCCCCGCGACCGGGTCCGTGGTCGGCGTCGACATGGGCATAGCCAACTTCCTTGCCGACTCAGGCGGCGGGTTCGTACCCAACCCCCGCCACGGGGCCAAGGCCTCCGCGAAGCTCGAAGCCGCACAGCAGTCCGTCAGTCGCTGCATGCGAGGCTCGAAGCGCCGCCGCAAGGCCGTGGAGAGGGCCGCCCGACTGCACCGCAAGGTGCGCCGTCAGCGTCTGGACCACGCGCACAAGACCGCGCTCGCTCTCGTGCGCGAACACGACTTCATCGCGCATGAAGACCTCAAGATCCGCAACATGGGCAAGGCCCCCGCACCGGAGCCGGACCCTGAAGCGCCGGGCAGCTTCCTGCCCAACGGGGCCGGCGCGAAGGCCGGGCTCAACCGCTCGATTTCTGATGCCGGATGGGGGGTGTTCCTCGCGATCCTGGCCGCCAAGGCGGAAGGAGCCGGACGGCAGGTGATGGCGGTGGACCCCCGCAACACCTCCCGGCGGTGCCCCGAATGCGGGCACACCGCCAAGGAGAACCGGCCCACACAGGAGAAGTTCCACTGCGTCTCGTGCGGCCACAGCGCGCACGCGGACACGGTGGCCGCGATCAATGTCCTACGGGCCGGGCTGGCCCGTCGCGAAGCCGCACCGGCATAGCGAGAAACCCCCTCACGAGGGGGAGGAGTCAC
>NZ_JBFBBE010000426.1:0-1134 GCF_040682555.1 Streptomyces sp. NPDC051172 | reverse complement strand
GTCGAGCCAGGCGCCGAACTCCTCGGCATTGGACACCGTGGCGGACAGGGAGATCAGCTGCACGTGCTCGGGCAGGTGGATGATGACCTCCTCCCACACCGGGCCCCGGAACCTGTCGGCGAGGTAGTGGACCTCGTCCATGACGACGAAGCCGAGGCCGATGAGGGTGTCCGACTGCGCGTACAGCATGTTGCGCAGCACCTCGGTGGTCATCACGACGACGGGCGCGTCCGGATTGACGGAGGTGTCCCCCGTGAGCAGGCCGACGTTCTCCGCGCCGTGCACGCGGGCGAGGTCCGCGTGCTTCTGGTTGCTGAGGGCCTTGATGGGGGTGGTGTAGAACGCCTTAGTGCCGCGGGCCAGGGCCAGGTGGACGGCGAACTCGCCGACCACCGTCTTGCCGGCACCGGTGGGCGCCGCGACGAGGACGCCGTGGCCGTCCTCGACCTCGGCGCACGCGCGGCGTTGGAAGTCGTCGAGGGGGAAGCCCACGCGTGCGGCGAACCGGCCGAGCTCGGAGCCGGCATGGTACCGGGCCGCCCGAGCACGGGCGTAGCGCTCCGCCGGGCTCAGCTCGGGCTCGCCGTGCGGGGTCGCGGACGCGGGATGGTGGGCCATGGCCCCACCCTACTGGCGGGTCCGGCGTCCGGGCGAGAGGGCCGCGGCGGACGCCGCTCAGATCTGATCGAGCGGCTTCGGGCCTGCGGCGAGCTCCGCCTCGACGTCCACCTCGCGCTGCCCCGAGCGGCGGTCACGACGACGGTCCCCCCACAGGCACAGGGCGATGGCCACGCCGAAGAGGACGACGAGCGGCACCGCCATGTAGAACATGGAGATCGCGTCCGACCCGGGGGCGGCGATCGCCGCGACGAGCATGACGAGGAACACGGTGATCCGCCAGTGCTTCACGATCATCCGGCCCGGCAGGACGCCGAGCATGTTCAGGCCCACCAGCAGCACGGGCAGGACCATGGCCACACCGAACGCGAGGTAGAGACGCGTGACGAAGCTGATGTACACGGACGCCGTCGGGAGATTCGCGCCGCCCTCTGGAGTGAAGCCCACGAAGAACTGGACGGCCTGCGGCATCACGAGCCACCCCAGCGCGATGCCGAAGAGGAACAGGGGCACGGC
>NZ_JBFBBE010000425.1:0-1135 GCF_040682555.1 Streptomyces sp. NPDC051172 | reverse complement strand
CTAGTGAGCCGGTCTTGAGGTCTCGCTTCGCCACGTGAGCTGTGTTCTGTTTCGGATCATGGCTGTGCTGGTGACAGCGGTGCTGTTCTTCGGTGTGCTGGCGGTATGGGGGACAACAGGCTGGAGCCGCTGGTGTTATCCGAGGCCGAGCAGCTGACGTTGGAGGGCTGGGCGAAACGCCGGACGACTGCTCAGGGCCTGGCGAAACGAGCGCGGATCGTTTTGATGTGCGCCCGGGGTCTGAGCAATACCGCGGTAGCTGCGCGGCTGGACACCGACCGCGGGACCGTTGCCCGGTGGCGGAGGAGATTCCTGCAAGACCGGCTCGAGGGGCTGTCCGACGAGCCGCGCCCCGGGGTACCCCGCACCATCACCGACGCCCAGGTGGAGGAGGTGGTGGTGCGCACCCTGGAAGAGGTCCCCGAGGGCGCCACGCACTGGTCGAAGCGGGAGCTGGCGAAGCGGGTGGGGATCTCACCGACGAGCGTGCTGCGGATCTGGCGGGCCTTCGGCCTCCAGCCCTGGCGGACCGAGGATTTCAAGATCTCCCCGGACCCCTTGCTGATCGACAAGATCCGCGACGTGGTCGGGCTCTACCTGGCTCCGCCGGCGAACGCGGCGGTCTTCGCGGTGGACGAGAAGCCGCAGATCCAGGCCCTTGAGCGGACCGCTCCGGTGCTGCCGATGATCCCGGGCACTCCCGAGCGCCGCAGCTTCGACTACGTCCGGCACGGCACCGTGGACCTCTTCGCCGCCCTGAACACCGCCACCGGAAAGGTGATCGGCAAGCTGTCCGCACAGCACCGGGCGGTGGACTTCCGTGACTTCCTCGATGAGATCGACCGCCAGACCGATCCTGGCCTGGCGGTCCACGTGATCTGCGACAACCTCTCCGCCCACAAGGCGCCGGTCGTGCACAACTGGCTTCTCGCCCATCCCCGGTTCCAGCTGCACTTCACCCCGACCTACTCGTCCTGGATCAACCAGGTCGAGCGGTGGTTCGCCGAGCTGGAACGACGCTGCCTGGAGCGCGGCGTGTTCTGCTCACTCGACGAGCTCAAGACCGCGCTCGAGGACTGGATCGAGACCTGGAACGAGCAGGCCCGCCCCTTCAGATGGACCAAGACCGCGGACC
>NZ_JBFBBE010000424.1:0-1141 GCF_040682555.1 Streptomyces sp. NPDC051172 | reverse complement strand
ATGATGGCCTCGTCCCGCAGGCGGGCGGCGAGGGTGGTGACTTTGTCGCTGTTCGAGTAGCTGGGCATGGGGTGATCCTGCCCCATTCACCGGGCCGCGGTCGCTAGCCGCCCAGTCACCCCGTCCACCCCACCCAGTACGCTCGCCCCATGAAGATCGGTCTCCGCAAGCCCAGCCTGAAGAAGTCCATCAAGGCCCGCACGACGGGCCGCGCCAAGCGTGCGATCAAGCGCAAGGTCATCCCCGGCTACGGCCGCAAGGGGATGGGCTGGCTGCGCGATCCGAAGCGCGCCGCCTACAACGCCGTCTACCGGCGCACCACGGTCGGCCTGGGTGACGTCCTGAAGATGTTCAAGTGACCTCCAGGCCCTCGCGGATCTGACCGGGGTCGGCCCGGTGGAGGCGTGCCGCCGGCCTGGCCGCTCACGGCCCGGTCCGCGGCCCCCGCTCACCGGCCCTCACCGGCCCGCGAACGCCTCCCCCCGCCGCACGGCCTCCGGGTGCTCGGACGCCGCCGCGATCGACGCCGCCTCCTGCCGCACATGTGCGCGCAGCGCCTCGACGTCGGCCCCGCGCGCCAGCGCCTTCGTCGGCCCATAGGTGTGCGTCGGACCGGCCACCAGCTCGTCCTCGAGCTCCGTCAGGCGCGCCGCGAACGCGTCGCCGGCCACCGCCTCGGTCGCCAGGCCCCACTCCACGGCCTCGGCCCCGTTCAGGCGCCGCCCGCCGAGCAGCAGCTGCGTCGCGCGCACCGGCCCCAGCACCCGCGGCAGCCAGTAGGACACGCCCGTGTCCGGCGTCATCCCGAGCGCGGAGAACGCCGTCACCAGCTGCGCGTCCTCGCGCACCAGCACGACGTCGCCGCCCAGCATGAGCCCGAGCCCCGCCCCGGCGGCCGTCCCGTTGACGCCGGCCAGCACCAGCAGGCGAGAGCCCGTCAGCGCCACCGCGACCTCGCCCGCCGCCTCGCCGAGCTCCTGGATCATCGCGCGCCGCTCCGGCCCGGCGGGGGAGGCGGCCATGGCCTGGACGTCCCCGCCGCCGCAGAAGATCCGCCCCGCGCCGGTCAGCGTGAGCACGTGCACGGACTCGTCCCCCTCGGCCGCGTCGATCGCCGCGAGCACCACGCGCGCCATCGTCA
>NZ_JBFBBE010000423.1:0-1144 GCF_040682555.1 Streptomyces sp. NPDC051172 | reverse complement strand
CCGGCGTCCGCCGCGGACCGTCCGCCCGTGTTGAGGAGGCCCGCCGATGAGCACCGCACCCACCCGCGTGCGCCT
Source organism: Streptomyces sp. NPDC051172 (assembly GCF_040682555.1). Classification (NCBI taxonomy): domain Bacteria; kingdom Bacillati; phylum Actinomycetota; class Actinomycetes; order Kitasatosporales; family Streptomycetaceae; genus Streptomyces; species Streptomyces sp. NPDC051172. The sequence goes on along the minus strand of NZ_JBFBBE010000423.1, from coordinate 1,069 downwards.
GGGAACGCCCACCGTCCGCCCCGTCTACGGGGAGGGCGAGATCCTGCTGAACACCCCGTTCCCCGAGTCCGCCCGCGAGCAGCTGAAGAACGGCCAGATGCGCGCCAACATCCGCCGGGCCACCCACACCATCCGTGCCAAGCGTGCCGGCGTCGTCGAGGAGCTGCCGGACTGGCAGGAGCTGCGCGCCGCCGGCTCCGCGCTGAAGCAGTCCGTCATGGCGGACCTGCCCGCGCTCCTCGAGCGGCTCGAGTCCGAGGTCACCGCACGTGGCGGCGTCGTGCACTGGGCCCGGGACGCGTCCGAGGCCAACCGCATCATCACGGAGCTCGTCACCGCCAAGGGCGTGGACGAGGTGATCAAGGTCAAGTCCATGGCCACCCAGGAGATCGGCCTGGACGCCGCGCTCGAGCAGGCCGGCGTGGCCGCCGTCGAGACGGACCTGGCCGAGCTCATCGTCCAGCTCGGCCACGACCGGCCCAGCCACATCCTCGTCCCGGCGATCCACCGCAACCGCCAGGAGATCCGGGACATCTTCCTCCGGGAGATGCCGGAGACGGACGAGAGCCTCACCTCCGAGCCGGCCGACCTGGCCGAGGCCTCACGCCGGCACCTGCGCGAGAAGTTCCTGAGCACGAAGGTGGCGATCTCCGGGGCGAACTTCGGCGTCGCCGAGACGGGCACGCTGGCCGTCGTCGAGTCGGAGGGCAACGGCCGCATGTGCCTGACCCTGCCGGAGACGCTGATCACCGTGATGGGCATCGAGAAGCTCGTGCCCACCTTCGAGGACCTCGAGGTGTTCCTGCAGCTGCTGCCGCGCTCGTCCACGGGCGAGCGGATGAACCCGTACACCTCCATGTGGACGGGCGTCACCGAGGGCGACGGTCCCCAGGAGTTCCACCTGGTCCTGCTGGACAACGGCCGCTCCGCGGTGCTGTCCGACCCGAAGGGCCGTTCCGCGCTGCACTGCATCCGCTGCTCGGCGTGCATGAACGTGTGCCCCGTGTACGAGCAGACCGGCGGCCACGCCTACGGTTCCATCTACCCGGGCCCGATCGGCGCGATCCTC
>NZ_JBFBBE010000422.1:0-1146 GCF_040682555.1 Streptomyces sp. NPDC051172 | reverse complement strand
ACCACCAGGCGGCCCTGGCCACCAGCCGGCCGTGCTCCTCCCAGCGGCCTCGCAGCGCGCGCCCCAGCTCGAGCCAGGATCGGACGAGGAGCAGCGAGCCGGCGGCCAGCAGCACGGTGCTGAGCAGCACGCCGGGCAGGTAGACCCGCAGCGGGTTGAGCAGGGTGGTCCCGGAGAACACCGAGTCGGGCGTCATCGGCAGCCATCCCACGCCCCAGGAGCCCACCGTGATGAGCACGGACGCCCACGTGCCCCGGTGGACGGCCGCCTCCGGCTCGGGCTGCGCCGCCACGCGGCTCGGACGGGGCCGTCGGGCGCCGGTCGTCGCGGAGGCGGCGGGCCTCACTCCCCCGGCTCCACGGGTCGAGGGGCGCCACGGAGCCGGGCCAGGCCGGCGCGTACGGCGGGGCGCACGTGCCAGTGGTCCTTCACGAACCGGCTGGTGCGGCGGTCCACGACGAGGATCCACAGCAGACACACGGCGGAGACGATCAAGGACACGGCCTTGACCTGGTCCGCGATGTCCAGGAACTGCCAGGTGAAGAGCTGGTCCGACGCGCCGAACGCCAGGAAGTAGCCGACCGTGAACACGACCCACTTGATCTGCCAGTTGTCCCGGATGCCGATCACGGCGAAGAACGGCAGCAGCCACAGCAGGTACCAGGGCTGGATGATGGGCGAGAGGATCACCAGCGCGGTGAACGCCCAGGTCATGCGCGTCATCACGCGGTCCTGGCGGCCGAGGAACATCAGGGCCAGCACGATGAGCACCGAGAGCGCGCGTCCGGCGGTCTTGTACACGCCCTCGACGGCCTGCACGTCCGCCCCCTGTCCGAGGAGCTCGCTCGCCCCCACCGTGATGAGGGACAGCATGCCGATCGGCCCCCACGGCACGGTGCCCGTGCCCGTGCCGACCATGACGGCCACCCAGCCGAAGCCGAAGCCGTTGAGCACGCCCACCACGGCCATGAGGCCGATGGAGATCACGGCGGTGAGGGCCCAGTAGGCGAACCGCCGCGGCCATCGGGCCGTCGGACCGGCCCACAGCAGGCCGATGAACGGGAGGAGCACGAGGGTGATGGGCTTGATGCCCAGGGACAGGGTGACCAGCACGACGCCGGCCACCCCCCACGCGATGGACTGCCC
>NZ_JBFBBE010000421.1:0-1148 GCF_040682555.1 Streptomyces sp. NPDC051172 | reverse complement strand
GCCCGCCATCGCCACCCCGGTGAGCACGACGACGGCGGCCACGCCCGTCCACCGGGCCGCGGCGGCGTCGTCGGGGAAGAGGTACAGGCCGAGGGTGGCCGCCATCGCGGCCACCGACGCGGTCTTGCCCGTGACGAAGCCCCAGCCGGCGACGAAGCCGGCCCACGGGTGCAGCTGCCGCCGGCCGTAGACGTAGGCGCCGCCGGACTCGGGGTGGACGGTGGCCAGCTGCGCCGTGGACAGGGCGTTGCACAGGGCCGCGACGGCCGCGACCGCCAGGGCCGCGTACAGCAGGCCCGGGTGGCCGCCGGTGAGCGCGGCCGCCAGGCCGATCGCGGTGAACACGCCCGCGCCGATCACCGAGCCGAGGCCGATCGCGACGGCGTGGAGCAGGGTCAGGCGGCGCTGCAGGGCGGCGGTCATGACGGGGTCCTCCTGGGCTGGGGCAACGCGGGCGGGGCACTAGACTGACGGGAACGGCGCGCGCCCGCCCCGCAGGCGTATCACACGGCGTCGACCATCACATGAACCCCGCACATCGTCCGGCGACCGGACGGAGAGGATCCTCGTGCTGCGCACCCACTCCCTCGGCGAGCTCAACGCCTCGCTCATCGGCCAGACCGTCACCGTCACCGGCTGGGTGGCGCGGCGGCGCGACCACGGCGGCGTGGCCTTCGTGGACCTGCGCGACGCCTCGGGCTTCGCCCAGGTCGTGGTGCGAGAGGAGGCGGACTTCGACCCGCTGCGCAACGAGTGGGTCCTGCAGGTCACCGGCACGGTCGAGCGCCGCCCCGAGGGCAATGAGAACCCGAACCTGCCCTCCGGTGAGATCGAGCTGATCGCGGAGACCGTGACGGTGCTCAACACCGCCGCCGCGCTGCCGTTCCAGGTGGACGAGCACGTGGAGGTCGGCGAGGAGGCCCGGCTGCGCCACCGCTACCTCGACCTGCGCCGCCCGCAGCCCTCGCGCATCATGCGCCTGCGCTCCGAGGTCAACCGGACGGCGCGCGAGCTGCTGCACGGCGAGGGCTTCGTGGAGGTCGAGACCCCGACCCTCACGCGCTCGACGCCGGAGGGCGCCCGCGACTTCCTCGTCCCGGCCCGCCTGGCTCCCGGCTCCTGGTACGCCCTGCCGCAGTCGCCGCAGC
>NZ_JBFBBE010000420.1:0-1149 GCF_040682555.1 Streptomyces sp. NPDC051172 | reverse complement strand
TGGTCCGCGTGCCCGGGCTCGACGACGTCCTCGTGCCCCTGTACTGGCAGGCGGCCACACTGCCCGTGACGCGCCTGGTGCGGCTCACGCGGGCGGTGCGGGAAGCGGCCCAGCGGACGCTCGAGCGGGGGTGAGGCGGGACCGAGCTCGCGGACCGTCAGCGACGTCGCAGGGGTGCCGGGGCTTCCATGGACGCCTCGGCCAGCACAGGCCGAAAGCCCAGCGCCTCGTTGACGCCGAGCATGTGCCGGTTCTCCTCGGCGTTCCACGTGATGATCGCGCGGGCCTCGGGCAGCGCGTCGCGGACGGCGATGAGGTTCGCCGCCTTCACGCGCATGCCGAGGCGGTGGCCGCGGTGCTCGGGCAGCACGATGGTGTCCCACTGGTCGATCAGCCCGTCCGGGCGCGAGCGGGGCGCCACCAGCTCGCTCAGGGCGACGATCCGACCGGTGGCACGGTGCCGCGCCACCGCGCGGAAGAGCCGGCCGGTCGTGAGGATCTGCTCGTCCATGCGACGCACGCGGGCCGCGTCCCAGACCTGCTCCACCACGGTGCGTTCCCCGGAGGGCACGTCCGTGGCCATGCGGGCCTTGAGGACGGCGAGGTCGTCCTGCAGAGACGTGTCGGCGGCGCCTTCCCAGGCGTGGAGCTCGTAGTCCGACGAGACGCGTTCGGCCTCGGCCAGGGCGACGGCGGGGTCGATCCCCGGATCGGCGAAGTCATACCGGCTCACCCGCTCGATCTGGACGAGCGCGAAGCCGTAGGACTGGGCGAGACGCACACCCGGGTGCTCGGCGGGCACCGCGCCGGCGCCGTTGGGCGGGGTGAGCGGCCGTTGCCCGACCACCGGCCGCGGTGTCAGCGGCCAGGTCTCGAAACGGGTGAGGCCGGCGGTGTCCTGGACGAGCCGCTCGGCCAGTGCGCGGCCGTGGCCCTGTCCGCGGTGCCGCGGGTGGACGTAGACGTTGAGGGCGGCCGCGTCAGGGTCGTCGACGTGGTTGATCAGGACGCGGGCGTAGCCGACCGCCTCGCCGTCGACGTACGCCAGGTAGCGGCGGAGCGTGTGGTCGGTCTCGGCGGCGGCCTGGATGAGCGCGTCCGTGGGGGGCTCATCCCACTCGGTCGTGCCGATCAGCTCGTGGTTGTACT
>NZ_JBFBBE010000419.1:0-1150 GCF_040682555.1 Streptomyces sp. NPDC051172 | reverse complement strand
GATCCGTATCCGCTCCGGGAAGCCATCCCCCACCACATGATCACGAGCCACAAGCCCCGGATCCTAAAGGATCACCCGGCAAGGAAGCGACGTTGTCCCGCTGGCCGACGTGCTGGCCACGACTGCGGACGACTGGGATCAGGTCATGGCCATCAATGGCCGGGGCATATTCCTCACCTGCAAGAATGCCATCACCGCCATGCACGGCAGCGGGGTCGGGTCCATCGTCTGTGTGTCCTCCATCTCCGGAATTGCCGGACAGAGTGGGCAAGCCGCTTACGGTCCCAGCAAATTCGTCGTTTCCGGCCTGGTCAAACACCTCGCCGTCGAATGGGCCGCGCGCGGCATCCGTATCAACGCTGTCGCGCCCGGCAGCATTCGCACCGCCGGCCTGGAACACATCGGCAAGACGCGCGAAGGGCAGCGTTACATCGAAGAGATCACACGGGCCCACCCCATCGGCAGACTCGGGCTTCCCGACGAGGTCGCTCGCGCCATCGCCTTCCTCGCCTCCGACGACGCCTCCTTCATCACCGGAGCGATCCTGCCCGTGGACGGCGGATACCTGGCCCAATAGTGGCCAATTGAGCAGTCCTCTGTAGAGGGCGAGTGCTTGGTCGGGGTCGGCGTGACTGCGGCAGGCTGGTGGCGATGTCGCCGTACCCAGCGGCGTGAATCGGGCCCGATGTCCACAGCGAGTTCCTCGAAACCGGGGGGAAACGACCTCGACCTCGACCTCGGCGGTAAGCGGTCCCGGGCCTGGCTTCCCGCTTCACCCGCACCCTGATGTTCGACGACTACGGCAGCGAGGAGCTGGGGCGCATCGTGGAGTTCCATGCCGCGAGGCACGAGTACGAGCTGCCGGGGGACACCCGAGGCCCTGCTGCGTTACTTCGGCGCCCTGGTGCGCGACGACCGCTTCGGCAACGGCCGCACCGCGCGGCAGATCTTCCAGCGCATGACGGAACGGCATGCCCAGCGGGTCGTCGAACTGGTGGAGCCGACCACGGACGACCTGATGACCCTGCTCCCGGACGACCTGCCGCCCCTGGCCACCGGCTGAGCCCCGCCGGGCCGCCCGGCCCGGCTACGGAAAGCCCGACGGCGACCGGCCGAAACTTGGCCGGACGCCGTCGTCGCATGTTCTGCG
>NZ_JBFBBE010000418.1:0-1151 GCF_040682555.1 Streptomyces sp. NPDC051172 | reverse complement strand
GGGCCAGATTGGCCAATAGCAAGGGGGTGCCCTTAGATCCCGGATCAGGCTTCTTAATTTCTTCTTTGGTGAAAATTGGCACAAGTGTTCCCACCGCCGGATCTACAGGTTGTCCAGATATGAGAGAACGAGCACCCCGACGCCGAAGCAATAGGTCAAAACCGGCGGTCACAGCGGCGTTCGCTCGGCGGGGACGAGTGGCGAATAGATGAGGATCTACATGCTTGTCCACGCGTAGCGCCTGGTCGGTGTCGCCGTCTCGGATATCCCTAACCAGACGATTGAAATAAGATTCCGGCTTGCTCTGGTGCTCTTCTGCGAAAGTAGAAGTCCAAATCCAGCGCTCAATGGAAGTGCCATCTACAGGAGAGTTGAAATACACTAGGCTAAATAGAATTACACGTTGGGCCTCATAAGGGATATCGGAAAGGCTCCTGATCCCAAGATCGGACAAAAGGATTGCCATTTGGCTAAGAGCGCTGCGCATTTCTGATACTTCATTACTGAGTCCTCCAGGCCGCTTCGACAAGCCCTGAAGCTCAAGCACATCTCGCGCGCCCAGTGGGATTCCGGCCGCAATAGCTAAGAACCTAATTAACAACTCATCACTCAGACCCTCTAGGGATGTTCCCTGGAACTCTTCAATAATACTCCGGAACGTCTCCTCCAAATCAAAGCGCGACTGCCATGTCAATGCACGGACAAAATCAACGGAGGACAGGGGCGTTCCGCTGCTATTAACGCGCCGAAAGACTTCCACCACATCAGGAAGTTCTGCATTGGACAGTGTGATGATGGGAATTTGATAGTCCTGGAATGTTGAGTATAGATCGAGGGCCCGAGGGAGGATTTCCTCTCCATCTGGCAATGGTGCCATATTGGCCTGCACTGAAAGAAATCCTCGGCTGTCGAAGAGCGAACTCATGGGCACATTCCATGGCTGGAGATCCGCCTCCATGGACGAATGGAAAAACTTCTCCTGACGGGTATCGTAATGCACTTGATAAACAGGGTCGCTATCGGGGTTCTTCAGACAGCCATAGAGACTGGACAACCTCTGGGCTCCATCGAGGATTACTTCAAAACTCTCCAAGTCTTCTGCCGGCTCGGGAAATGTCGCTGTTCGGTACCCCGAAAAATATTCAGCCTAC
>NZ_JBFBBE010000417.1:0-1157 GCF_040682555.1 Streptomyces sp. NPDC051172 | reverse complement strand
GCCTCGGGCAACGGCCCGCCCCGGTCCAGGTCGTCGATGTGGAACTGGCGTCCGTCCGGGTGCTCGCCGGCCTCGCCCGGGTCCTCCGACTGCGGGCCGTCCCACTCGGGCAGTTCACCCGGCGGGAACTTCTCCTTGGCCAACTGGTTGTACTCGAGCCAGGACGGGCCGTTGATGGAGGTCGAGTAGAACGGGTTGCGGACCTCGCCGTTGTCGGTCTCGCCCGTCATGGACTTCAGGTTGTTGTAGCGGCCGGTCCACACGGCGGTGGCCAGCTTGCTGGTGAATCCGACGAACCACGTGGAGGACACGTTGTCGTTCGTGCCCGTCTTGCCGCCGAACTCGTAGCCGGCGCCCTCCTCGGCGATGTTGAAGCCGGCGATGTGGCGCAGGACCGGCATCAGCTCCCGGACGTGGTCCGGGTCGATGACCTGGTCGCACTGAGGGTCGGCGACGTCGTACTGGTTGCCGACGGTGTCCGTGACCTCCAGGATGGCGCGCGGCTCGCAGTACAGGCCGTTCGCGGCGATGGCGGCGTACGCGCCGGCCAAGGACAGCGGGGCCACCGAGTCCTTGCCGAGCAGGAAGGACGGGTCGTCCGGCTGCAGCGGGGAGCTGTCCAGGGCGCGGGTGATGCCCAGCTGGGTGGTGAGGCTCGTGATGTCGCACAGGTCCAGCTGGTACGCGGTGGCGACGGTCGGGGTGTTCACGGACCAGAAGAGGCCCTCGTCCACGCGCACCTGCCGCAGCATGCCCGGGATCACGTTCTTGAACTGCCAGGTGCCGCCGATCGTGGTGTAGCCGCCCGGGCGGCACGAGGCAGCGAACCGCGTGCCCGTGGGGTAGACGTTCCGGGAGGCGTCCACGGAGTCGACCAGGCGGTTGCCGTTGCGCAGCCACGTCAGTGCCACGAAGGGCTTGAGCGTGGAGCCGGCCTGGAAGCCCTGGCCGCCACCCCACTGCTTGTCCACGTTGAAGTTCAGCGAGGTGTGGCCGAGCTCGTCCTGGATGGCGTACTCGGTGTTCTGGGCCATGGTGCGGATGTTGCCGGTGCCGGCCTCCACCGAGGTGAGCGCGTGGCCGGCACTCGGCGGGGGACCCCCTCCGATGTAAACCCACTCAATGGAAGGCGGCCCCGCCCCAAACCCGCCGCGCCC
>NZ_JBFBBE010000416.1:0-1166 GCF_040682555.1 Streptomyces sp. NPDC051172 | reverse complement strand
CCACGGGGCCCCGCGCGTCACCGAGGCAGCAGGAACCAGCCCATGACAGCCATGCCGAGGATCCCGGCGAGCATGGCCGGCAGCAGCACCACGAACAGGTTCCGCCGCGTCACGGTCCAGCCGGTCATCTGCGGCGACTGCGCCCCCGCGGCCATGCCGTGGGCCACCTGGATGCGGGCGGGACCGGCGACGATGCCCCAGCCGGCGGCCGCGTTGTGCAGGCCGTTGGACCAGGGCGGGGGGACGCCCAGCGCGGCGCCCGTGTCCATCTGCAGGGGGCCGATCAGGGCCATGGCCCCGGTGTTCGAGGCCGTGATGCAGCCGGCGAACGCGCCGAGGAACGGCATCGCCACCAGGTAGGACTCCCCCATCCCGCTGAGCGCGCCCGCGAGCGCCTGCGAGACCCCGCCGGCGGAGAGGATGAGCCCGAACGCCACGTAGAGCGCGTTGGGGATGGCCGTGCCCACCCACAGCTTCCCGGACTCGCGGGGGACGCGGCGGCGGGCGGCGGCGTCGAGGTGGAGGAGCCACACGCCCACGCCCACCGCCACGAACGCCCACAGTGCCGGGGTCCCCACGAGGGCCGCCGTTCCCTCGAGCCCGAACGCGCCCTTCACGGTGGTGCCCAGCACAGTGCCCGCCATGAGCGTCAGGTACGGCACCACGTCCCGCCCCGGCCCGGGCAGCAGCCGGCCGCCGCGGATCACGAACAGCCAGGCCACGGTGAGCACGAACGTGGCGACGGCGCCCGCCGGCGCGGTGCCGACCACGAGGTTCGCCCCCAGGATCAGCGCCCACTGGGCGACCCCGGAGAGCACGGCGACGCCGAGCCAGGGCAGCGAGCGAGCCGGGCCGGCGTCGACTCGCATGCCGCGCGCCCCGCGCAGCAGCAGCACCGTGGCCACGCCCGCCACCAGGCAGGCCGGCAGGTTGAACACCGCGGCGGTGACCCCGATCTCCCGGAAGTCCAGGCCGAACAGGCGGGCGCCCATGAGGGTGCCCGGCGCCATGGACCCCCACGGCCCGATGGTGAGCGCGAGGACGGAGATCAGCGCGGACCGGAACGCCGTGTAGCCCAGTCCCAGCAGCAGCGGCACGCCCACGATCAGGGAGACGCCGAACCCGGTCACAGTCTCGAGGAACGGGATGACGCCGTGCACCATGAG
>NZ_JBFBBE010000415.1:0-1170 GCF_040682555.1 Streptomyces sp. NPDC051172 | reverse complement strand
CCGGGGTTGAACTCGCGGTGGCGGGCCGATCGATCATCCGGCTCCCATGATCAGTCCGGTCTCGATGAGGCAGCCGTCGATCAGGTCCGACCGGTACTGGATCTTCTTGAGCTTGCGTTTCATGACGCGGGCCATGTGGTCGAGGTTGGCGGCGGCGAAGTCGGCCAGGCCGCGCTTGACCAGCGACCAGATGCCCTCCTGCGGGTTGAGCTCAGGAGCGTACGACGGCAACTGGAACACCGTCAGCCACTCCTCGTTCTCCACGAAGAACAGCGCGAGTTCGTCGACCAGGTGGACGTTGAGATTATCCCAAACCCAGACCACGGGGGCCTTGAGCTGGTTGTGCGCCACGACGATCAAGTCACGGTAGTCCTGCCAGGTGAAGCTCTTCACCTCCCCCTTTCGCCCTCGGTACACATGCAACCGGTAGAACAGACGCGATCGTTCGCCGTGCCGGAAACAGACCACTCCCGCCACGGAGACCCGTCCCCGGTTCGAGCCGCGCACCCGTACCACCGGCGTCTGGCCCCGCGGTGCCCACGTGTGCCCCTTCGGCGGCCTCAGTCCCTGCCCTGCCTCGTCCTCGAAGCAGATGTAGGCGTCCTGGGCCGCTGCCGTGGCTTTACGGTCTCCCACACCTCGCCCCGCCACCGCTCGACACTCGCGTCGTCCCGCTCCAGCGCCCGCCGGGCCGGCACCTGCGGGGACCAGCCGTGCCGACGCAGCAGCTTCCACACCCCCTGCACCGTGTATTCCACCAGGAATAACCGGATGATCAGCGCACGGATCCGCACCAACGTCCAGCCCTGCTCCTCGTCCCAGCCGTGCGCCAGGGTGCCACGCTCCAACTCCCGTACGAGACGCTCCCACTGCGCGAGACTCAGAAGTTCCACGCACATCGGCCCCTTCGAGCGCAGCCCCTCCGCTCCGCCCTCGCGCCATGTCCTGCGCCACTTCTCCACCTGGCGCTCCCCGACCCGGAACTCACGTGCGATGTCCCTGGTCTTCTCCCCACACGCGAACCGCTCCGCAGCCTCCAGCCTCAACTGTTCACGAGCCGCCTGCTGCTTCGGCGTCAGCCCGCCTCCCTGCGCATACCTCATGACTCCGGCATACCGCAACGATCACGAAACGTCAGTTCCTCCCCCGCCACTACGAGTTCAACCTCAG
>NZ_JBFBBE010000414.1:0-1173 GCF_040682555.1 Streptomyces sp. NPDC051172 | reverse complement strand
GGTCTCCGTCAAATCCAGTACCGCAGCAACCTCATCGATGGATGTCTCTCCGAAACCGGCCTCACCCTGACGACATCACGGCAACAACGTCAGTAACACGCGGCCATTCGCGAGTAGCCCAAGTGTGCGGCGCCAGCCTGCGGCCACGGCCGTGACGCCTCGCCATCCGGCGACATCACATTGCCCATTGCCATTCCACCCCGTTGCCAGCACCGTGCCGTCCGACCGGAGTCCCACCGTATGAGACCTGCCCGTGTTCGTCGCGGTATGGACGTTGCCGGCTGCCACCGCGATGACGTCTTCCCATCGCTCGACACGACATTCAGCGGCTGCGGTATTGCCCACGGCGAGAACGGTTCCATCCCAGCGCCGTCCGACCGAATGGCGCCTTCCGGCCGCCAGCGCCGACGAGTTGGCGCGCATTCCGCCTCCTTGCGCTTGGCACGAGTTCGCGACATGGGATTCCACCTTACTTTCGACTGGCATCAGAGCGGGGTCCTCAGCCGTCGCCAGCAGATGACGGCACAACCGAGCGTGATGAAGGCCTGATGGATGTCGTCGCGGATCTCCCAGCGGATGCGTAGGCGGCGGAACCAGTGCAGTAGTGCGATGGCGCCTTCCACGACCCATCGGTGTACGCCGAGTCCGGAGCCGTGTTCGGTGCCGCGTCGGGCGATGTGCGGGGTGATTTCGAACCGTCGGACCTGGTCGCGATAGCTCTCGTGGTCGTAGCCGCGGTCCGCGTAGAGATGCTTCGGGCGGCGCAGCGGTTGGCCGCGTTTGCCTCGGATCGGCGGGACGGCTCGGATCAGTGGGATCAGCTGGGTCACGTCGTTGCGGTTGCCCCCAGTCAGCGTGACGGCCAGCGGGATGCCGTGGACGTCGACGATCACGTGGTGCTTGCTGCCGACCTTGCACAGGCTCTATCTCTATACAGCAAGGGTTGCGCGGCGGAGCGCCACGGCTCGGCTGTTCCCCGCCGTGATGACCGGTGACAGCGATGAAGAGGAGCGGGTGCAGGCGGCCGTGCGGCGGCACGTCCGCAACAGCGCGTTCGCGGAGGCTGAGAAGTTCAGCCTGGAAGAGCCGTGGCCTGACGGGACAACGACGGCGCCCGCCCCCGGGATGTTGCCCCGGGGCGGGCGCCGTGTTAGGCCGTGGGCCTACAGGTCA
>NZ_JBFBBE010000413.1:0-1175 GCF_040682555.1 Streptomyces sp. NPDC051172 | reverse complement strand
CGCCCAACGGGTGCAGGCGGACGCCGAACTCGGCGCAGTTGGCCCGCAGGGTCTCGATCTGGGTGCGCGAGGTGGCATCCGCGATCGGCTGGTCGATGTCCAGCGTCGGGGTGTTGTGGTCCTCCGTGGCGATGGTCAGGTCGGGCCGACGCACCGGACGCCCGGCCAGACGCAGCCCCTCGAAGGCCTGCGGGCTCGTCACCTCGTGCACGAGGTGCAGATCGATGTAGAGCAGGTCGGGGGTGCGGGAGGCGCCCTCGCCCTCGCCGCGCACCACCACGTGTTCGTCCCAGACCTTCTCGGCCAGCGTCCTGGGTCGCGTCGTCGCCGTCGTCATCTGCCGCACCTTCCTGCTCACGCACCTGTCGGTCGTCGCCCGGCGCGGGGCGCCGGTGCTCACGGACCACTGTGGGGCGCGGCGGGGCCGTTCTCGACCACGAGGCGCGATATTCCATATCGTGAGATTTCGTCTCATATTCCGGAATCGGCTGCGGCCGGCCCGGTCGCACACGACGCGCGCCGACACCCAAGGCCGTCCGCGCAGTGAGACGACTACGATCACACCATGACCACCGAGCCCGTGCGCCCGCCCACCGAGGACGACCTCATCGGCCCCTCGCTCCACCGGCATCCCAGCGGCGTCGGCGTGGTGGACAAGTCGGTGGCGATCCTCGACGCGCTCGAGTCCGGCCCGGCCACGCTCGCCCAGCTCGTCACCGCCACCGGGATCGCGCGGCCCACGCTGCACCGGCTCGCGGCCGCCCTCACGCACCACCGCATGGTGGGCAAGGACCTGCAGGGCCGCTACGTGCTGGGCACCCGCCTGGCCGAGCTCGCCTCCGCCGCCGGCGAGGACCGGCTCACGACGGCCTCCGGCCCGGTGCTGCTGTGGCTGCGTGATGCCACGGGAGAGAGTGCCCAGGTGTTCCGTCGGCAGGCGGACTCCCGCGTGTGCGTGGCCAGCGCGGAGCGGCCCTGGGGCCTGCGCGACACCATCCCCGTGGGCGCCCGCATGTCCATGAAGGCCGGCTCCGCCGCGCAGGTGCTCCTGGCCTGGGAGGACCACGAGCTGCTCGTCGAGGGGCTGGCCGGCGCCGTCTTCACACCCACCGTCCTCGCGGCGGTGCGGCGGCGCGGCTGGGCCCAGTCCCTGGCCGAGCGCGAGCCCGGGGTCG
>NZ_JBFBBE010000412.1:0-1177 GCF_040682555.1 Streptomyces sp. NPDC051172 | reverse complement strand
GCCGGCGGGCGGGCCGGAGGGAGGAACGCTCATGGCGGCCACGCTACCAAGGGGGGCGGACGCACCAGGCCGCGGGCGGCGTCGTCGGGAGCGGCTCCGTGGCCCACGCCACGCCCGCGCGCCCGCGACACGCGCGCGGTGGCGGCGGACCGAACGCCTCGTCTACGGTGCTCTCCATGGCCTTGTTCTCCCAGCCGGTGTTCATCAACCTCCCGACGACGGACACCGAGCGAATCCGTGAGTTCTGGACGACCCTGGGCGCCACCGCGATGGACGACTACTCGGACGAGCACTCGGTGTGCATCGAGCTCACCGAGTCGACGTACGCGATGTACCTCAGCCCCGGCTACTACACCGACTTCATCGGCAACCGTGAGATCGCCGACTGCCTCACCACCAACTCCGCCCTCATGGCGCTGAGCGTCGGCGACGCCGCGGCGGTGGACGCCCTGGCGGACCGGGCGGTCGAGCTCGGCGCCGCCGAGGTGCCCCTGCCCGTGGACCTGCGCGAGGAGATGGCCGACTCCGGCATGCACTCCCGCGAGATCGTCGACCCGGACGGCCACCCGTGGGTGTTCGTCCCCGCCTGAGCCCGCCGGCACTGGCGCCGAGCCGCCCGGTGAGGCGCGCGTGCATCGCCGCGGAGGCCTCGTTCAGCCCCGTCACCTCGGCGTGGATCCCGTGCTGGGCGTACTTGGTCAGCACCGAGTCGAGCGCGGCCACAGTGGAAGCGTCCCACACGTGCGCGGCACCCATGTCGATCACGACGCACGGCGGGTCGAGGGCGTACTCGAACTGCGAGTAGAGGTCGTTCGATGACGCGAAGAACAGGGCACCGTGCACGCGATACGTGACGGCGTTGCCGTCGTCGTGGACCTCGCGGACCACCGTGACCAGACGCGAGACACGCTGGGCGAAGAGCACCAGCGCAGTGAGCACACCCACGCCCACGCCGATCGCGAGGTTGTGAGTGAGCACCGTGGCCGCCACGGTCACGACCATGACGGCGGTCTCCGAGCGCGGCATCGCGCGCAGGGTGGCGGGGCGCACCGAGTGCCAGTCGAAGGTCGCGGCGGCCCCGGACGCGGCAGGCGCGGACGACGCGGAGCGTGCACTCAGCCGAGCAGCTCCTCGATCAGCGAGGACTCCTCCCGATGGAGGCGCGCCACGAACGGCA
>NZ_JBFBBE010000411.1:0-1177 GCF_040682555.1 Streptomyces sp. NPDC051172 | reverse complement strand
ATATATATTCTTTGTTGCATTGGGGGGAGCATCGCCTAGCCCCCAGCCGCTCACGAGCGAGTGGCAGGGGTCGCGGGCGACCACGACGGACAAGCTTCGATGGGTAAGCATGATCCGTTCTGGCACCGGAGTTTCCCGCCGCGACCGCCCAAGCATGTTCTACCCCGTGCTAATTAACGCGCATGACGGAGCCATTACCACCATTGGCGATCCGCTTCCCCTCGACTCGGATAGAGCCTCATACTCAGCGCCCCAGGGAACGGTCGCAGTGTGGCCGCTCCGTGACGATGGAACGGAGGGGCGCTGGCAGGTCGGTGCTGAGACTGCACGCCTCCTGCTCATGGAAGGGTTCCTGCGTTCCGGACGCCTCAAGGGCGATAGGACGGCTATCTCGTACCTGAAGTCAGGGGAGCAGAAGAAGGTCCTGGAAGGCGCGTTTGGAGAGGTCAGTAAGGACGAGAGAGGCGTCATCAGCGTTCAGGGGCAATCTACAGTGACCGCAAGCCGAATTCCTACCACGCAGTGGGCACTAGCAGCGCACTCTGCTTCTGAGCATGGAACAAGACTCCTCAGTGGATTTTTACCTGGCCGACGATTCCCATTCCCCAAATCGCTCTACGCAGTAGAGGACTCCCTTCGCTTTTACGTGAAGGAGAAGCCGGGCGCTGTCGTACTGGACTTCTTTTCCGGCTCGGGCACGACGGCTCATGCCGTCATGCGCCTAAACAAGCAGGACGGTGGGCGCCGTCAGTGCATCAGCGTGACGAACAACGAGGTGTCCGCCGATGAGCAGGTGGGCCTGCGAATGCAGGGGCTCCGTCCCGGGGATGCAGAGTGGGAGCAGTGGGGCATCTGCGACTACGTCACCAAACCTCGTATCACCGCTGCGATCACCGGTAGGACTCCGGCTGGCGACCCGATCAAGGGCGAGTACAAGTTCACTGACGAGTTCCCCATGGCCGACGGCTTCGAGGAGAACGCGGCGTTCTTCACCCTGACCTATGAGGCGCCCCGGCAGGTGCGCCGCAACCGTGCCTTCGCCCGGATTGCGCCGATGCTCTGGCTCAAGGCCGGCTCTCGCGGTCGCATCATCTCCAGCCTTCCGGAACGGGGCTGGGATGTGAGCGGCATCGTCAGCGACAGCCCCGCCCACTCCGGGCCGAGCTGCGCGAAGAAC
>NZ_JBFBBE010000410.1:0-1178 GCF_040682555.1 Streptomyces sp. NPDC051172 | reverse complement strand
GCCCTCACGCGGGTGCGGCACGCCGGCCGGTCCCTGCGCCTCGTGGACGTGGACCTCGTGCCGGTCGGCGCCGACGGCGTCCCCGTGGCCGACAAGCCGATGGTCCAGGTGCAGGTCACCTTCCGCGCGGCCCGGAGCTGACGCCCCAGACGCCCGAGCACTTTCGAACGTGAGAAAGGGCCTATCCCACGTTCGAAAGCGCTCATTCCCCCGACATCACGTTCGAAAGTCCCGGGAGGAGGAGGCGTCGCCGTCGTGGGGCCGGCTCAGCGGCCCACGGTGCCGAACCGGGAGGCCACGGGGGCCGTGAAGGCGGGCTTCAGGAAGAACCACGCGGCGGCGGTGACCGCCACGCTCACGAGGAACACCACGAGGCCCCACGCGTCGGTGGCCCCGCCGCGCGAGGTGTACATGTGGTTCAGGTTCGTCAGCAGGCCCGTGAAGGCCACGAGGAACACGTGCACCAGGATGAACGCCACGAAGAAGACCATCACCGGGAAGTGCACCTTGCGGGCCACCTCCATGGGGAACGCCTTGTTCAGTCCCGTGGCCTCCGTCGGGAACCACGAGGACATGCGCCAACCCGTGAGGGCGGCGAGCGGGGCGGCCACGAACACCACCAGCGCGTAGGAGAGCATCTGCAGCGCGTTGTAGTGCACCCAGCCGTTCTCGGTGGGCCAGTCCAGGGACAGGTACTGGATGCCGGCGGACACGGCGTGCTGGAACACGTGCGGGTCCGTGGGCACGATCCGCGCCCAGTGGCCGGTGACGATCAGCAGCACCACGAAGATCACGCCGTTGAGCAGCCACAGCGCGTCGAGGGCCTGGTGCGTCCAGATGGTGAGCGAGAACTTCTTCGGGGTGTTGCCCCGCGCGGAGAACAGGCCGTCCTTCGTCGGCGTGAAGTTGGCCGGCGGCCGCGTCTCGTGGCGGATCTGCAACCCCGTCCGGATGATCAGCACCATCAGGAACATGTTCAGGAAGTGCTGCCAGCCCATCCACCAGGGCATCCCCTCGGGGGTGCCCTCGGGCAGGGCCGGGTGCCCGTCGTAGGTCGCGATGAAGTCCGCCACCGGGTCCAGGCTCCGCAGCCAGCGTCCGGCCAGCACCGCGAGCAGCGCCAGCACCACGACGCCGGCCACCGCCGGCAGCGCCTTGCGCAGACGGGACGGGGCGGC
>NZ_JBFBBE010000409.1:0-1178 GCF_040682555.1 Streptomyces sp. NPDC051172 | reverse complement strand
CGTCGGATGGCGTTGAGGCGGGTGATGAGGGGGGTGATGGTGCGGCCTTCGCGTTCGGCGGTCTGCCAGTCGCGCGGGCGCAGCTGGTACTTCTCGGAGTCCAGGTATTCCTCGCTGCCCTCGCGCAGGGGGGTGTTCTCGCACAGTTCGTAGCCGGAGTAGATGCCCCAGGTGGGGGAGAGGGTGGCGGCCAGGATTGCGCGCAGTGCGAAGGCCGGTCGGCCGCCGTGCTGCAGGAAGGCGTGGAGGATGTCGGGGGTGTTGACGAAGAAGTTGGGGCGCATGTAGGCGGCTGCCTCGCCGGAGAGTTCGGTGAGGTAGTCGGTGAGTTCCTGCTTGGTGTTGCGCCAGGTGTAGTAGGTGTAGGACTGCTGGAAGCCGATCTGGGCCAGGGTGTGCATCATGGCGGGGCGGGTGAAGGCCTCGGCGAGGAAGATCACGTCGGGGTCGGCGGCGTTGATCTCCGCGATGACCTTCTCCCAGAAGACGACCGGTTTGGTGTGGGGGTTGTCGACGCGGAAGATCCGCACGCCCAGGTCCATCCACAGGCGCAGGACCCGCAGGGTTTCGGTGATCAGGCCGTCCATGTCGGCGTCGAAGGCGATGGGGTAGATGTCCTGGTACTTCTTGGGCGGGTTCTCGGCGTAGGCGATGGTGCCGTCGGGGCGGTGGTGGAACCACTCGGGGTGTTTGTGGACCCAGGGGTGGTCGGGGGAGCACTGCAGGGCGAAGTCCAGGGCCACTTCCAGGCCGTGTGCCTCGGCCTGGCGGACGAACCAGGCGAAGTCGTCGAGGGTGCCGAGTTTTGGGTGGACGGTGTCGTGGCCGCCTTCGGGGGAGCCGATGGCCCAGGGCACGCCGACGTCGTCGGGGCCGGCGGAGAGGGTGTTGTTGCGGCCTTTGCGGAAGGTGGTGCCGATGGGGTGGATGGGGGGGAGGTAGACGACGTCGAAGCCCATGGCGGCGATCGCGGGGAGGCGGCGGGCGGCGGTGCGGAAGGTGCCGTGTGGCTGGTCGGGGGTGCCTTCGGAGCGGGGGAAGAACTCGTACCAGGCGCCGTACAGGGCGCGTTCGCGTTCCACCAGCAGCGGCAGGGTCTGCGAGGCGGTGACGAACTCCCGCAGCGGATGCCGGGCCAGCACCGCGTCCACCTCCGGCGTCAACGCCGCCGCCAGGCG
>NZ_JBFBBE010000408.1:0-1186 GCF_040682555.1 Streptomyces sp. NPDC051172 | reverse complement strand
GCCACTTGATGACCTGAGAGAACCATGGGACTCAACCCAGAGCGCTTCAGGGGGCGGGCGCTTTACGCCATTCTCGCCTTACCTCGACAACAGGGGCTTGGCCTGGAGCAGTGCGCCGAGCCGAGGTCGCGAGTCTATTCCGCGGACGACCTGGCCATCATGTTGACCACCTTCGGTCGGTGCTGAGACGTCGCGGTCTCGCCCCGCGCGTCAGAGCGGGCGGGCGGCCGAGTCGCCTCGTCCCCGGGAACGCCCAGGCCCCAAATCCCCCTCGATCATGCGACCCATCCCACTCGAGAACGTCGGGGAGGTCTGCCCTGAGAGGGTTCCGCCCACGCATGAGCACGACAAGGCTGAGTTGAGTCCCTCAACAGGGAGATCCGGCGCCGCACGCACGCGGTAGGCATCTTCCCGAACCGGGACGCCGTGATCCGGCTCGAAGGGGCCGTGCTGACCGAGCAGACCGATGAATGGGCCGAAGGCCGCCGCTACCTCGGCCTGGAGCTGTTGGCCCGCTGCTCAGGCCAGGACCCGCGCATCCCTCTAAAACCGGCGTGGTCACGGAAGTGATGCCGACCCTGGAGACCTGACCGGCACAAGCCTCCCAGCTTCGAAGACTGTTACACCACTTCCAGGGACTTGACCGTCGGGATGACTTCTTGCCGCAGATCCTGGCAGAAAACCTGACACGTTCTGTCGTGTTCAGTTGCTCGGATGGACAGGTCCACCACCCCAATCAAGGATGAACCTCATGCCGGCACCCAATCTGTTCATGACCTACGTCAGTGACGCTGAACGGCCCACGGCGTTCTACAGCGACCTGTTCGACATCTAGCCGGACTTCACCAGCCCGCGGTACGTCGCCTTCGAGGTGGCCCCGGCGTGCTCTTCGCGATCTGGACCGGGAGCAACGAGCACGCCTCGCCCCGGGTGCCTCGCACCAGCGAAATCGTCCTCATGGTCCCCGGGGCGCCCGCTGCAATAGACACCCTCTATCAATCGTGGGTAGCCAAAGGGGCTCACATGGTCGAGGAGCCGCACGACGACGTCTTCGGCCGGACCTTTGTCGTCGCCGACCCCGATGGCAACCTCATCCGCGTCAGCCCATCGACTGACCTTGGGGCAGCAGCCCCTCAGCGGTGGCGGCGAGTTCACGATCGCCGCCACCATTGAGCGTGGCCGTCAT
>NZ_JBFBBE010000407.1:0-1187 GCF_040682555.1 Streptomyces sp. NPDC051172 | reverse complement strand
GTGCCCTCAGAAAAGGCCACCGGGCCACGGAAGTTGTAGACGCCCGTGCTGAAATGCACCTCCCGGCCAGACGCGCCCGCCGCCACCAGGGCGGCGGTATCATCCGCCACCCCGTCACCCTTCGCGCCGAACCGAGACACATGCACCGGGCCAACGTCCAGGACGCTGAACAGCGCCGATCGCGTCTTGGAACGGTCGTCCAGCAGGTAGCCTGCCACGGCACCATCCGCCGGGGACCCCGGGGCCTGGCCCGTGGCAACGGCCATCGCGTCCACACGGGCAGCCAGGTTGTCCACCCGCGTGGTCAGCCGCAGACCCCACTCCCGCAGGCGTGCCGCAATAGACTTGGCGATACCCTTGGTGTCCTCCGGCAACACATCAGGGTGGCCGGGATCGTCCGGAACCACATACGCGACCCCAGAAATGTTGCCGAGTGCCATAGATGACCTCCTGGTCAGGGGCGGAGCTGGCGGAGCGTAAGCGTCTGCGTGAGACCGTCCTCCGGGGAGAACGACAGGACCTCACCCGAGAGGCGCTGAGGCCGCTTCGTGCCCCACATGTCGAGAGTGATGGTGTCCCCCAGCCGGAGACTGAGGTCCGGACGGCCCATGACCACCGGACCCCACGCGGGGATCGGCTGCGCGAGCATGGGGGCGAGCCGGTTAGCGATACGGCGGGCCAACAGCGTGGATTGGACCCATCGCCCGCCCTCGTGGGTATAGGTGGTCGGGTCAACCTGGCGGGCATCCGTTTTCACGGTCACCGGGTCCATGTCTTCCCACGTCTGCAGCCCACGGGCGCGCAGGATCGGCCCGTTGCCCTGCCGGCGTTTCGCCAGCCCGGGCAGGTCCGGGTTAGACAAGGACAGCTCAGCCGTCACGCCGGCAGGCGGCGTGTACCCGAACCCGACCTTCCAAGACCGGTAGGTGATCCGGTCCGCGTCCCCGTAGAACCACGAGCGCGGGGCCGGCAGCTCCTCGGTGCCGCCGTCGTCCGGCTCCTTGAGCACGGCCCCGCCCACCCATGAACCGATGCCCCGGTTCACGTTCGCCACAGCGGAGGCAGTCACGTCCTCGAACGAGGTGTCCACATGGAACCAGTCCTCGTCGTCAGGTGTGCGGACCACCTGCTCCCACTTGCCACCCGGCTCCAGGGTGTCCTTCGGCCCGTCCCACACCTGCGCCCAC
>NZ_JBFBBE010000406.1:0-1189 GCF_040682555.1 Streptomyces sp. NPDC051172 | reverse complement strand
GCGACGAGTACGACGAGCAGCCGCGTGCCGCCGAGCGGGAGGCCGCGCCCCGACACGAGGTCGTCGAGGCGCGCCGCCCCGCGGAGCCGGACACCGACCCCCACATGGAGGCCGTCCGCCCGGCTGCGGTCCGCGATCCCGAGCCGGCCGAGCGGCCGGAGCCCGTGACCCCGTCCGGCTCCACCGCGGCCGAGCCCGTCGAACCCCGGCGTCCGGCGCGTCCCGAGCCGGTCGACCCGGGCTACCGGGCCCCGGTGACCCCCATCAAGCGAGCCGCAGCGTCGTCTGCCGAAGGAGCCTCCGTGCACACCCTCTCCACCGTCCACCCCCGCTCCTACAACGACGCGAAGGCGATCGGCGAGTCCTTCCGCTCCGGCGTCCCCGTGATCATGAACGTGACCGACCTCGGTGAGAACGAGGCCAAGCGCCTCGTGGACTTCGCGGCCGGCCTCGTCTTCGGCCTGCACGGCTCGATCTCCCGCATCACCAGCAAGGTGTTCCTGCTGACCCCGGCCACCGTGGACGTCGTCGGCGCCGAGCAGGGCGAGTCCGGCGTGGCCGACTCCCCGTTCGACGGCGACTGAGGTGCCCATGCAGCTGCTCCTCGCCCTCGCCTACATCGCCCTGACGGTGGTGCTCGCGGCGCTGACCGTGCGGATCGTCCTGGACGTCACCCAGTCGTTCGCCCGCCACTGGCGCCCCACCGGGGCGGCCCTCGTGCTGGCCAGCGGCGTGTACGGGGCCACCGATCCATTGCTGCGCCCCGTGCGTCGTGCCGTGCCGCCGGTGAACCTGGGCGGCATCGGCCTGGACGTGGCCTTCCTCATCGTGTTCCTCGGCGTCGTGCTGCTGCGGGTCCTGGTGCTGAGCCTGGCCGGCGTGGCCTGACCCGCGGCCCGGGGCGGCTCCCGGCCCCGGTGGTAGTCTTCGCGGCAGGGTCGGCGTCGCCACTCACCGGCGCGCCGACCGCCGACGCGCCGGGCCGCCCGGCAGTCCCCGAGCATCGAGCAGAGAGCGAGACGGTTCCATGGCGCTGTCCTGGGAAGACGTGGTCAACAAGCAGTTCCAGCCCACGAAGTTCCGCGAGGGCTACGACCAGACCGAGGTGGATGACTTCCTCGACGAGATCGTGGCGGAGTTCAAGCGCCTGATCGCCCTCAACGAGCAGCTCGAGTCCGAGAATGCGGAG
>NZ_JBFBBE010000405.1:0-1193 GCF_040682555.1 Streptomyces sp. NPDC051172 | reverse complement strand
TGAGCAAACCAGATGCCGTGTTGCCCAACACACCGCGCAGGTTGCGTCACGCCACGGACCGCGCTTCCTCGCCAATCGCGCGATCGGTGGTGCCCGCGGACTCGTCCGTGCAGCGCAGGAACTGGCCGGAGACCGGGAAGCCGCCGAAGCCCTTGGCCTCGGGGATGCCGGACTTCTGCAGCAGGGGCAGGGTGCCGCCGCCGGCACCGATGAAGACGAAGCGGGCGCGGTCCACGACCTCGGAACCGGCGGCCTTGTTCTTGACCTTGACCTCCCAGCGGCCGTCTGCGCCGCGGGTGAGTCCGGTGACCTTGTGACCGAAGCGCACCTCGGCGCCGGCGCCGGCCATGGCCGTGACGAGCTGGCGGGTGAGGGAGCCGAAGTCCACATCGGTGCCGCCCGTGTGGCGGGACGCCGCCAGGCGCTGGCCTGACTCACGGCCCCCGATCAGCAGCGGGGCCCAGGCGCGGATCTGCTCCGGGTCCTCGCTGTGCTCCATGCCGGCGAACACCGGCTGGGCGGACATGGCCTCGTAGCGGGCGCGGAGGTAGTCGGCGTGGTCGTCGCCCCACACGAAGGACATGTGCGGCAGCGGGTTGATGAAGGACTTGGGGTCCTTGAGCGTGCCGTCCGCCACCAGGGAGGACCAGAACTGGCGGGTGATCCAGAACTGCTCGTTGATGCCCAGCGCCTTGGTGACGTCCACCCGGCCGTTCTTGTCCATGGGCGAGTAGTTCAGCTCGCAGAGGGCGGCGTGGCCGGTGCCCGCGTTGTTCCACGGGTCAGAGGACTCCAGACCGGCCTGGTCGAGGTTCTCGTACAGGGCGATGGACCAGGTGGGCTCGAGCTTCTGCAGCAGCACGCCCAGGGTGGCGCTCATGATGCCGCCGCCGATCAGGACGACGTCGTGGGTGGCGGTGGACGAGGTGGTGGGCACGGTCAACTCCTGAAGCAGAACGACGGCGGGTGGGCGCACTGGAACCGGGCCGAGCAGAGGCGGTCGGGCCGAGCGCCGTGAGCTCCCACTGTACTACCGGTGGGTTCAGCCTTCGGTCAGCCTGACGCGCGAGAACTGCTCGTCCAGCTGCGGCGACGTCGGGTAGGAGGCCACGCGCGGGCCGGTGGCCAGGGCCGAGATCGGGTAGACCAGCGGCAGCGCCGGCAGGTCGTGGGCCATGGCCCGAACGACACGG
>NZ_JBFBBE010000404.1:0-1195 GCF_040682555.1 Streptomyces sp. NPDC051172 | reverse complement strand
GGGTGCCCCCGGCCGTGATCACCACGGTGCGACCGGCCAGTGGGCCGGGCGTCGGCTCGGCGTCGGTGCCGGAGGCCCGGGGACGGCGCGGGGCGCCCGCGGCCGCGGCGGCCTGCGCACGCTCCCAGATCTCGGCGGGCTCGGGCAGACGTCCGGTGCCGGAGTCGGTCCCGGTGAGGCGGCCCACGGCGGGATCCACGACCGTGACGCCGCGCTCGCGCAGGAGGGCGACGTTGGCGACCGTGGCGGGGTGGTGCCACATCTCGGTGTGCATGGCGGGGGCCAGGACGACGGGGCACGTGGCGGTGAGCAGCACGTTGCCCAGCAGGTCGGGCGCCATCCCCGCGGCCGTGCGCGCGAGCAGGTCGGCTGTGGCCGGCGCGACCACCACGAGGTCCGCGCGCCGGCCGAGCCGGACGTGGTTCACCTCGTCGACCGCCTCGAACGTGTCCGTGCGGACCGGGCGACCGGAGAGGGCCTCCCACGTCACCGCGCCCACGAACTCGAGGGCGTTGGCGGTGGGCACCACGGTCACGCCGTGGCCGGCCTCGGTCATCAGGCGCAGCAGCAACGCCGCCTTGTAGGCCGCGATGCCGCCGCCGACCCCGAGGACGATCTCCATGACGGGCTCAGGCCTCCGGGGCGTCCTCGGAGGTGCCCTCCTCGGCGCGCACCGTCTCGGCGGCCTCCTCGATGGCGGCGGGATCGCCCATCGGCTGGTGGGCGTCGGACGACTCGAGGGTGGCGAACGGGTCGTCCTCGCCCGGCAGGGAGAAGTCGCCGAAGTCCTCGGCGGCCAGCTCGGCCTCCGGGGTGGCCTCGACGGCCTCGTGGGACTCGAGCAGGCCGGCCTCGATCTCGCGCAGGGCGATGGACAGCGGCTTCTCGTTCAGCTGGGTGTCCACGAGCGGGCCGACGTACTCGAACAGCCCCTCGTGCAGCTGCGAGTAGTAGGCGTTGATCTGCCGGGCCCGCTTGGCGGCGAAGAGCACCAGGGCGTACTTCGAGTCGACCCGCTCCAGCAGGGAGTCGATGGGCGGGTTGACGATGCCTTCGTACGGTTCGGTCACGGGGTCTCCAAAGTCTTCATCTCACTGTCACGTCGGCGCCGGGTGTGGCGTCGGTGCGGCCGGTCCTCAGGCCTCGGTCGGACGGCGCTCGGGGTCCAGCCCCATGAGACTCACCAGTTCATCGG
>NZ_JBFBBE010000403.1:0-1196 GCF_040682555.1 Streptomyces sp. NPDC051172 | reverse complement strand
GCCGTCCGTGCGCCCCCTCGGGCACCGCGCCGAAGACCGGCTCCCGCGCCGCACGCGCCACCCGGCGCACCGCACTGCTCGGCGCCATGTTCCTCATGGCCACCTCGGCCATCGGCCCCGGCTTCATCACGCAGACCGCCACGTTCACCGTCCAGATGGGCGCCGCGTTCGCGTTCGCCATCCTGGTCTCGATCCTCATCGACATCGCCGTCCAGATGAACGTGTGGCGCGTCATCGGCGTCTCCGGCATGCGCGCCCAGGAGCTGGCGAACAGCGTCCTGCCCGGCCTCGGCTGGGTCCTCGCCGCGCTCGTGTTCCTCGGCGGCATGGTCTTCAACATCGGCAACATCGCCGGCACCGGCCTCGGCGCGAACGCCATGCTCGGCGTCGACCCCCTGATCGGCGGCGCCGGCGCCGCGCTCATCGCGCTGCTGATCTTCCTCTCCCAGCGCGCCGGTGTGGCCCTGGACCGGATCGTGGTGGTGCTCGGCGCCGTCATGATCCTGCTGATGCTGTACGTGGCCATCACCTCCGCCCCGCCCGTGGGCGAGGCCCTGCGCCAGTCCGTGATGCCGGAGAAGGTCGACTTCTTCGTGATCGTCACCCTCGTGGGCGGCACCATCGGCGGGTACATCACCTACGCGGGCGCCCACCGCATGATCGACTCCGGAGTGAAGGGCGTGGACGACGTCCAGGACATCACTCGCAGCTCCGTGGCCTCGATCCTCGTGACCGGCCTGATGCGTGCCCTCCTGTTCCTGGCGATCCTCGGCGTCGTCGCCTCGGGCGCGGTCCTGGCCAAGGACAGCCTGGCCGCCTCCGCCTTCCAGGCCGCCGCCGGCGACATCGGCCTGCGCATGTTCGGCATCGTCCTGTGGGCCGCCGCCGTCACCTCCGTGATCGGCGCGTCGTACACCTCGATCAGCTTCGTCACCCGCTCCACCACGAGCGTCCGCACCCGCAATCTGCTGACGGTCGCCTTCATCGTGGTCTGCACCGCCCTCTACCTGGCCCTGCGCCAGGCCCCGCAGACGCTGCTCGTGTTCGCCGGCGCGTTCAACGGCATGATCCTGCCGGTCGGCTTCGCGGCCCTCCTCTACGTGGCCTGGCGCCGCCGCGACCTGCTGCACGGCTACCGCTACCCCCGGTGGCTGCTCGTGATGGGCGCGCTCGCGTGGCTCGTGTCCGTGTTCATC
>NZ_JBFBBE010000402.1:0-1198 GCF_040682555.1 Streptomyces sp. NPDC051172 | reverse complement strand
GCCAGCAGCCAGGCCTCCTCGAGGACGGCGACCTCGGACTCGGGCAGCAGGTCGTGCCGGGCGATCGCCCGCAGCGCCGGCAGCGTGCCGGTCACGCGCAGGTCCTCGATCTGACCGGCGTGCTTGAGCTGCAGCGACTGCACGAGCCACTCGACGTCCGAGAGCCCCCCGCGCCCGAGCTTGACGTGGCGCGCCGGATCCGCCCCGCGGGGCAGCCGCTCGGCCTCCACGCGGGCCTTGATCCGGCGGATCTCCCGGGCGTCGGCGGCCGAGAGGTCCTGCGCATAGCGGACGCCGTCGGCCCAGCGTCGGAAGTCGGTGGCCAGGTCGTCGTCGCCGGCCAGGGGGCGGGCGCGCAGCAGCGCCTGCCGCTCCCACACCTCGGCCCAGCGGCCGTAGTACTCCCGGTACGAGTCCAGGGTGCGCACCAGGGGCCCCTGGCGTCCCTCGGGGCGCAGGTCGGCGTCCACCTCGAGCCGCCGCTCCCCGGGCAGCGGCGGCGCGGCGGGCTTCTGCAGGAGGGCCATGAGCGTGCGGACGACCTCCTCGGCCTGCTCGCGCGCCCGCTCCTCGTCCGCGCCGGGGCGGGGCCGATGCACGAACAGGGCGTCCAGGTCCGAGCCGTAGGTGATCTCCCGCCCGCCCTGGCGGCCCATCGCCACCACGAGCACGTCGGTGAAAGGCTCGGCGTCCCCGACGACGGCCCGCCATGCCACCCGCAGGGCGCCGACCACCGTCACCTGGTCGATGTCCGCGAGCGCGCTGCAGACGGATTCCAGGTCCAGCAGGCCGGACATGTCGGCCAGGGCGACACGCAGCGTCTCGCTGCGCCGCACCTGCCGCACGTGGCGCACGGCCGCGGGGGCCTCCTCCGCGGCCACGCGGCGGTCGAGCCGCGCGTCGACCTGGCGCCAGAGCTGTATGGCGCCCCGGGGGTCGAGCTCCCGGTCGTCCCCCACCCAGGCCACGGCCTCGGGCGAGTGCTCGAGCAGGTCCCCCACGAACCGGGAGCCGGACAGGACCAGGCACAGCCGCCGGGCGGCATCCGAGGAGTCGCGGAGCATCCGCAGATACCAGGCCGTGCCGCCCAGCGACTCGGAGAGCCGGCGGAAGGCGAGCAGGCCGCCGTCGGGGTCGGCGCCCCGCGCGAACCACCCGAGCATGGCCGGCAGCAGCTGCCGCTGGACCGCGGCCCGGC
>NZ_JBFBBE010000401.1:536-1198 GCF_040682555.1 Streptomyces sp. NPDC051172 | reverse complement strand
CACGAACGCGCTCGTGTGCCCGATCAGCCGCTCGGCCACCCGGGCCACGAGCGAGGCGTCCAGGGCGGTGTCCCCGGTCTCGGCCTCGAAGGTCGCCGCACCGGAGGTCATCACCTCCAGGTCCAGGGCCTCGTAGTGCGCCACCAGCGCGGCCGGATCACGCAGGTCGGTCTTCGTGATGAGCAGCACCGGGTGGATGCCGGCGTCGTAGCAGGCGACCAGGGCGCGGTCGATGAAGCCGGTCCGGGGCTCCGGATTGGCCGCGGCCACCATGATCACCAGCAGGTCGGCGTTGGCCACCACCACCCGCTCGACCTCGTCCGAGTCGTCCGCCGACCGGCGCAGGACCGTGCTGCGCTCCTCGACACGGATGATGCGCGCGAGCGTGCCCTCGTCCCCGGAGAGGTCCCCGACGACGGCCACCCGGTCGCCCGTGACGATCGGCGTGCGGCGCAGCTCGCGGGCGCGCATCGCCGTGATCCGCTCGTCCAGGCGATCCGGCAGCACCACGGCGTACCGGCCGCGGTCCACCGTGGTGACCATGCCGACCTGCGCATCCTCGTGCTTGGGCCGCTCCTTGGTGCGCGGGCGGGTGCCGCGTTTGGACGGGCGCACCCGGACATCGGACTCGTCCCACGCGGAGGGATCGAGGCGCCGGGCCA
>NZ_JBFBBE010000401.1:0-526 GCF_040682555.1 Streptomyces sp. NPDC051172 | reverse complement strand
GCATCGCCGGGAGCCACGAGCGCGGTCCACAGTGCGGGGAAGTCCGGCATCGTCTTCGCGGTGGTCGCCACGTCCACGATGCCGGTCCCCGGCACGCGCAGGCCGACGACGGCGGCGAAGGTCGCCATCCGGTGGTCGTGGTAGGTCTCGAGGGCGGCCGGCGACAGCGGCCCCGACGCGTCCGTCCCCGGGAAGCCGAGCGACGTCTCGCCCTCGTCCACGGTGATCCCCAGGCGGGCGGCCTCGGCGGTGAGCGCGGCGAGCCGGTCCGTCTCATGGCCCCGCAGATGGCCGATCCCCGTCAGGCGGGTGGGCCCGGAGGCCAGCAGGGCGAGCGCGGCCGCTGTGGGGGCGAGCTCGGCCGTGTCCGCGATCTCACCAGCGCCGGTGATGCGGGGCGCGCCGTCGTCGTGGACCGCCCCCGTCACCGTGAGCCGGCCGCGGGAGCGGTCCGTGCGGTCGACCGTGAGGGCCACGCTCGCCCCGAACTGCGGCAGGATCCGCCGCCAGCGGTCGCCGATCTGCG
>NZ_JBFBBE010000400.1:0-1201 GCF_040682555.1 Streptomyces sp. NPDC051172 | reverse complement strand
CTGACCCCCGCTCCGCGCGCGGGGTGCTCCCGCCGGCTCAGCGCGGCCCGACGGCCTCGGTGATCCGGTTCAGCAGGCCCATGAGGACCTGGCGCTCGGTGGCGTCGAGGGGGATCCGGGTGAGGGCGTCCGCCGGGACCGTCCGGGCGGACTCCCGCAGCGATCGTCCCTCGTCCGTCAGCCGGACCAGCACGCGCCGCTCGTCGTGGACGTCGCGCTCCCGCGTGACGAGCCCCATGCCGGCGAGGCGCCGCACCAGAGGCGTGATCGTCCCGTTGTCCATGCCGAGCCGGTCCCGCAGCGCCCCGACCCCCAGCGCGCCGGCGGCGTCCGACGTCGACGCCTCCGTCTCAGCCGAGGCGTCACTCTCCACCTGCCACAGGGTGAGCATCACGAGGTACTGCGGGTAGGTGAGGCCGAGGCGGGAGAGCAGGGGGCCGTAGCCGCGCGTGACGGCGCGCGTCGCCCGGTGCAGGGCGAAGCAGAGCTGGTCCTCGAGGGCGAGGCTGGGGGTCGGCGCGGCATCCATGGGAGCGATTCTAGTGGTCACTGGGGAACAACTTGGTTGCGCGCGACCTAACCGGGTGGCAGGCTGGAGCCGACTCGTCCCGCACGGGGCGGGTGGATGAAAGGACCTCTCATGGAGACCATCTACACCGCCGAGGCGCTCAGCACCGGCGCCGGCCGCGACGGCCACGTCCGCACCACCGACGGGCGGGTCGACCTCGACCTCGCCGTGCCCACCGAGATGGGCGGCTCCGGCCAGGGCAGCAACCCCGAGCAGCTGTTCGCCGCCGGCTACGCCGCGTGCTTCCACTCGGCCCTGCAGATGGTCGCCCGGGCCTCCCGTGCCGACATCACCGACTCCTCCGTCGGTGCGCGCGTGGGCATCGGCCGCCAGGGTGAGGGCTTCGGTCTGGAGGTCACCCTCGAGGTCGTGCTGCCCAACGTCCCCGCGGATCAGGCCCGCGCCCTCATGGAGCAGGCGCATCAGGTGTGCCCCTATTCGAACGCCACCCGGGGCAACATCGACGTCGTCCTCGAGCTCGGGGAGGCGTGATGACGAAGCGCCGGCAGTCCGCCCCCCTCTCCCAGACCGCCGCCCGCCTCGGCCTCGGCGGGTTCATGACCGCGGCGGGGCTGTCCCACCTCACCGTGGCGCGCCGTGAGTTCCGCGCCCAGGTGCCCTCGTGGGTCCCGC
>NZ_JBFBBE010000399.1:0-1204 GCF_040682555.1 Streptomyces sp. NPDC051172 | reverse complement strand
TGACCGCGTCCACCAGCTTCTGGGCCTCCGCCTGCACCTGCTTCAGGTGCTCGGGGCCGCGGAAGGACTCCGCGTAGATCTTGTAGACGTCCTCGGTGCCGGAGGGCCGGGCCGCGAACCACGCGTGCTGCGTGACCACCTTGAGCCCGCCGATCGGGGCGTCGTTGCCCGGGGCGTTGGTCAGCGTCGCGAGGATGGTCTCGCCGGCCAGCTCGGTCACGGGGACGTCGTCGGGGGAGAGGGTCTTCAGCTTCGCCTTCTGCTCGGCGGTCGCGGGGGCGTCGATGCGCGCGTACGCCGGGTCGCCGTGCAGGGCCACGAGGTCGCGGTATCGCTCGGACGGGGACTGGCCCGTCACGGCGATGATCTCCGCGGCCAGCAGGCACAGCAGCAGCCCGTCCTTGTCCGTGGACCACGGGCTGCCGTCGAACTGCACGAAGGACGCGCCCGCGGACTCCTCGCCGCCGAACACGCCGGTGCCCGTCAGCAGGCCCGGCACGAACCACTTGAAGCCCACCGGCACCTCCACGAGCTCGCGGCCCAGATCCCCGGCCACGCGGTCGATCATCGAGGAGCTCACCAGGGTCTTGCCCACGCCCGCGCTCTGGGGCCACTGCTCGCGGTGGCGGTACAGGTAGTCGATGGCCACGGCGAGGTAGTGGTTCGGGTTCATCAGCCCGCCGTCGGGGGTGACGATCCCGTGCCGGTCCGCGTCGGCGTCGTTGCCGGTGGCGACGTCGAAGGGCGCCTGCCCGTCCGCGTCCGGGGTCATCCGCTCGATCAGCGAGGCCATCGCGTTCGGCGACGAGCAGTCCATGCGGATCTTGCCGTCCCAGTCCAGGGTCATGAACCCGAACCGCGGGTCCACCTCCGGATTCACCACGGTCAGATCCAGCCCGTGGCGGTCGGCGATCTCGCCCCAGTACGCCACGGACGCCCCACCCATGGGGTCGGCGCCGATGCGCACGCCCGCCTCGCGGATCGCCTCCACGTCGATCACCTGCGGCAGATCGGACACGTACCGGTCCAGGAAGTCGAAGCCGCCCAGCTTCGCGTGGCCGGCGACGTCGGCGCTCGCCACCCGGTGCACGCCCGCCAGCCCGGCGGCGAGCAGCTCGTTGGCGCGGTCGGCGATCCACGTGGTCGCCTCGGTGTCCGCGGGGCCGCCGTGGGGCGGGTTGTACTTGAAGCCGCCGTCCGCGGG
>NZ_JBFBBE010000398.1:0-1204 GCF_040682555.1 Streptomyces sp. NPDC051172 | reverse complement strand
AGAGCATGATCAGCAGGGGGGAGGGCTCGAGATTGAACGCGTCGACCACCCCGAGCCCCACCCCGGCGATCGCGCCGACGATCATCAGGCCCGGCGAGAACCAGCCGACCGCGCCGGCCACGACGACCAGCACGAGCATGAGGCCGGTCTTGCCGACGACGTCGTTGTAGGTCATCCGGCCGGTGTGCTCCGAGCCGGCGGCGGGGGCACGGAAGGCGTCCTCCATGGACTGCTGGTGGGCGTAATCCTGCGCGGCCTGGCCGGCGCCGAACGCCTGGGCCCGGCCGGAGGGGTCCTGCCGGCCGTAGGGGGACTGCGCGGACTGCGTCCCGCCCTGGTACCAACCAGGCTGCGCCTGTCCGCCGCCCTGCATCTGCTGCTGGAAGTTCTGAGAGTTCATGACCGGATTCGCCACGGCTCGCTCCTTCGGGTCGAGTCGGCCCGGTCGCACGCCGCCGCAGTGAGCAGCGCTCGTGCCCCGGGGTTCAGCACGATCCTATCGGGATGTCTGCGTCCGCGCGCGGGGCCGGAGCGTGGATCCGCGCCGGTTCACCGGCTGTTCACGGTGGGCGCAGAGGTGAAGCGCCCTCATCCGTACCGCAGGCCCCACCCAGTCCGGTTGACCGACTCCTCCGGCACGGCGGTGCGCGTCAGGTCTGGTAGTGGGTGCGAGCGTGCAGCACATCGGCGAGGTGCGTGATCGACCATTCCTCCAGCGCCTGCAGCGGGGCCCGGAGGCTGTGTCCGGCCTCGGTGAGCCGGTATTCCACCCGCGCCGGCACCTCTGCGTAGACCGTACGCATCACCAGGCCATCCTCCTCGAGGGCGCGCAGGGTCTGGGTGAGCATCTTCTGCGAGATCCCCTCGATCCGTCGGCGCAGCTCGGAGAACCGGAGGCTCTCCTCTCCCAGCGCCCCGACGATCAGGACCGTCCACTTGTCACCGATCCGGTCGAGGATATGGCGCGTCGGGCACCCCTGCTCGTAGGGATTCCCGCGCTTCGCTCCCGCCTGACTCATGGTTACCACAAGGTGCCTACTTCCCGAACGTTGCCTAGTCTCCTACAGTAACCATCACCTACTGATATCACCAGGGATGGAGAAGCACCGAGATGACTGCAATCACTGTTGTCGGAGGGACGGGGTACGCGGGAGCCGCGATCGTCGCCGAGGCCGCGCGTCGCGGCCATCAGCCGAACGGCCCC
>NZ_JBFBBE010000397.1:0-1204 GCF_040682555.1 Streptomyces sp. NPDC051172 | reverse complement strand
ACGACAACGACGACTTGTGATCACTTTCGGTGCTTTTCCCGCGCCGCCGTCGCCGCATACCTGACGATCCAGCTCTGTGAGCGATATAGAGGTGGAGGATGTCCTGTTCGCCGACCTGGACGGCCTGCTGGTCGACGATGTCGAGCTGAGTAAGGAAGCGATCACGGTGACGGCCCGTGCGTGCGCGGGCGGCGCCGCCTGCCCGAGCTGCGGGGCAACATCGCGGCGGGTCCACAGCGGTTACGAGCGTCGCTTGGCGGACGCCGCGGTGGGTGGGCGGCCGGTGGTCGTGCACCTGCAGGTCCGGCGTTTCCGCTGCCCGGTCGCGGCTTGCCCCCGCGCGACGTTCGTCGAGCAGATCAACGGACTCACCTTCCGGCACGGGCGGCGCAGTCAGCGGCTGCACACCGTCTTGCGGGTGGTCGCGCTGATGCTGGCCGGACGAGTCGGCGCCAGGCTGGCCGAAGTGCTGAGCGCCGACGTCAGCCGTTCCACTCTGCTGCGGCTGATCCGGGCCCTGCCCGATCCGCCGACCGTGACCCCGCGCGTGCTCGGCGTCGACGACTTCGCCCTGCGCAAGGGCCACGTCTACGGCACAGTGCTGATCGACGTCGAGACCCGCCGCCCGATCGACCTGCTCCCTGACCGCGAATCGGCGACCCTGGCCCGATGGCTGGCCGACCACCCCGGCGTCGAGATCATCTGCCGAGACCGCGCCAGCGGCTACGCCGAAGGCGCCCGCCTCGGAGCCCCCGATGCCGTGCAAGTCGCAGACCGCTGGCACCTCTACCACAACCTCACCGAAGCCGTAGAACGCTGCGTGACCAGGCACTCCACTCAGCTGCGGGCCCCCGAACCAGCACCCGGTCCGCAGGCTTCCGCCGCCGCGACCGCCGAGTTGGAGAAGATCACCGAGGCCGCGAAGACGGAACGCAGCGCCCACCGCTGCGCCGACCGCACCCGCGACCGCCATCAGGAGATACACGCCCTGATCGGGAAAGGGCTCACCCTGCGTGAGATCAGCCGCGAGCTCGGCCTGGCCCGCAACACCGTGCGCAAGTTCGCCCGCGCGGCCACGGCCGAGGAGCTGAGCGAGGGCAAATGGCAGGGCCGCGCGAGCATCCTCGATGACTACAAGCCCTACCTCCACCAGCGGTGGCAAGAGGGCTGCACCAGCGCCAAGAAGCTCACCGACGAGATCAAG
>NZ_JBFBBE010000396.1:0-1206 GCF_040682555.1 Streptomyces sp. NPDC051172 | reverse complement strand
CGGGCGCGCTGTTGGACCGGCTGCGGGCCGACGGGCACGAGGTGCGCGTGGACGCCTGGCGCGGCCACGCCCGGCACGACGTCGAGCGCAGCCGCGCCCTGGCCGCGTGGGCGGACGTGGTGCACTGCGAATGGAGCCTCGGCAATCTCGCCTGGTACTCCCGGCACCTGGACTCCCGGCACCGCACCACGCGGTTGACCAGCAGGCTCCACCTGCAGGAGGCGGGCACGGTGTTCCCGTCCCGGGTGCGTCAGGACGCCCTGGACGAGTGGGTGTTCGTGGCCGAGCACGTGCGCGCCCAGGTGCTGCGGGACACCCGCTTCCCGGCCGCGCGGACCTCGGTGGTGCCGAACGCGGTGGCCGTGCCGCCCACGCTCCCGGACGGCGACGACGACCGGCGCTTCGTGCTCGGGCTGGTCGGCGTGCTGCCCGAGCGGAAGGGGCTGCACCGCGCCCTCGACCTCCTGGTGGCGCTCCGCCGGGTCGAGCCCCGCCACACGCTGCGGATCCGCGGCCACCACCCGGAGGAGGTCGGCTGGATGGCGCAACGCCCCGCCGCGGCGGCCTACTACCGGGCGCAGCTGCGCCGCATCGAGACCGACCCGACACTCGCCGGATTCGTGGCCTGGGACCCCCACGGGCCGGACATGCCCGCGTGGTACGCCCGGGTGGGCGTCGCGCTCTCCGTCTCGGACTTCGAGTCGTTCCACTTCA
Organism: Streptomyces sp. NPDC051172; assembly: GCF_040682555.1. Taxonomy (NCBI): domain Bacteria; kingdom Bacillati; phylum Actinomycetota; class Actinomycetes; order Kitasatosporales; family Streptomycetaceae; genus Streptomyces; species Streptomyces sp. NPDC051172. Next base: position 492 of record NZ_JBFBBE010000396.1, on the reverse strand, counting down.
CGCTGCCCGACGGCGCCGCGCACGGCTGTCTGCCGGCCGCGCTGGCGTGGGCGGGCGCCGACCTGCTCTACCCCGCCGCGTGGCTGAGCCCGGATGTGGCCACCATGGCCGCGTCCGTGCGCGCCGCCACCGCCGAGCCCGAGGCCTGGATGGCTGCCGTGGCCCAGGCCCGGGAGCTTGTGGCACGGACTTACGCCGCCGAGCTCGTCCTCCCCGCCCTCGCGGACGCCGTGCTGGGCACGCGCGCCCCTCGCCGGCCCTGACCCTCAGTCCAGGCCCAGGGCCTCCGCCCAGGCACGGGCCACGGTGCGCTCGTCGAACGCGAGCACGCGTTCCCGCATGCGCGCGGACCAGTCCTGCCGTCGTGCCTCGTCCTGTGTGAGGTCGAGGATCCAGCGGGCGGCGGCATCGGTGTCCGCGTGGACGAGGTCCGCGCCGAAGACACCGGCCGCACCGGGCCGGTCCCAGATCACCGGGATCGCTCCGGCGGCC
>NZ_JBFBBE010000395.1:0-1215 GCF_040682555.1 Streptomyces sp. NPDC051172 | reverse complement strand
TACGCCTTGAGCGGCAGCTGGAGCGCGTGGTCGTCGAGGCCGGACAGGGCGACGACGGCGACCCGCTTGGCCTCCGCCTCCGCGCGGGACATCCCCATCGCCAGGCAGCCCAGACGGATGTTGTCCTCGCCGGAGACCTGGCGGACGAGTGCGGCGTTGACGCCCAGCATCACGGGCGTGGAGGTCGCGTAGATGTGGCCGGTGGTCGGGCGCATCTGGCCGGTGATGAGCTTCATCAGGGTGGACTTGCCGGACCCGTTGGTGCCGATCACGCCCACGGACTCGCCGCGTCCCACCACGAACGACAGCGGCTGCAGCGCCTGGACCTCCGTGGTGCGCACGCCCCGGGCGGCGCGGACCCGGCCCCGCAGGCCCCGGTGGGGCTGGACCGCTTCGGCCGAGAGGACGCGGTAGGTCATGGACGCCTCGTCGACGACGACGGAGGGGGTCAGGGGCTCCGCGCTCATCGTTCCTCCCCGTAGGTCTCCTCGGCACGCCAGAACACCACGGTCCCCACCACGAGCAGGGCCGCCGCCCACGCGGCGAGGACGATCCACCGCATCGGGTCGGCGTCGGAGGCGTACAGCAGGGACTGTCGCGCGATGTCCAGGACGCAGTACAGAGGGTTCAGATGCATGGCGGTCATCAGTGGCGGGATGTTCGCGAAGCGGTCGGCGCTGAAGAACACGGCGGAGATGTAGAGCCAGATCCGGGTGCCGAACGCGATGAGGTTGGACAGGTCGGACCAGCGGGCCACGTAGCGGGCCAGCAGGAGGGAGGCGCCGACGTTGAACAGCGTCTGCAGCGCCAGCAGCGGGATCAGCAGCAGCCAGCGCCACGTGATCTGCTCCATCGGCGGGATGGCCAGGACCAGCACCAGCATCACCACCAGCGTCGGGCCGAAGAGCATCAGCTCTCGGATGTTCGTCGCGATCGGCAGGGTGGCCCGCGGGAAGCGGAAGGCGCGGACGATGGAGAGGTTGGTCGAGATCGAACGCGACCCCGCCGTGATCGCGCTCGAGGTGTAGCGGAACAGGAACACGCCGATGATCAGGTAGCCGAGGAAGTTCGGCACGCCGCGGCCGGTGCCCAGCAGCAGCCCGAACACGAGGAAGTACGCCGCACCGTCGAGGATCGGGTTGAGGACCATCCAGACGCGGCCGAGCGCGTTGACGGAGTTCGCCCCGGCGATCCGGGAGCGGGAGTCGAACAGGA
>NZ_JBFBBE010000394.1:0-1216 GCF_040682555.1 Streptomyces sp. NPDC051172 | reverse complement strand
GCCCCCCCCCGCCCCGGCGGGGAACTCCCCCGCCCCCCCCCCCCCCCCGGCGCTCCCCGTCGTCCTGGGAACGCCAGGCACTAGGGTGGGGGAAGATCCGGACACGCCGACGACGGCGGCCGCGGCGCGCCGCGGCCCGCGGCCGGGCGTGCAGACCACCGTGGAAGGAGCCGGCGCCGCCGTGACCTCGAGAGAACCGATCCCCGTGATGACCATCCACGGCGAGCCCGTGCTCGGGCCCACCGGCCGGCCCAAGCACGACTTCCCCGAGCCCGCGCCCCTGACCTCGCACGGCCCGGCGCGGATCATCTCGATGGTGAACCAGAAGGGCGGCGTCGGGAAGACGACCTCCACCATCAACCTGGGCGCCGCGCTCGCGGGCTACGGCCGCAGGGTGCTCATGGTGGACTTCGACCCGCAGGGCGCCCTCTCGGCCGGCCTGGGTGCGAACCCGCACGAGCTCGACACCACGGTGTACAACGTGCTCATGGAGCGGTCGGTGACCGCGAAGGACGCGATCCTGTCCACGGACTTCGAGAACATGGACCTGCTGCCGGCCAACATCGACCTGTCCGCGGCCGAGGTGCAGCTCGTCAACGAGGTGGCCCGCGAGCAGGTCCTCGAGCGCGCGCTGCGCCAGGTCCGCGACGACTACGACGTGGTCCTCATCGACTGCCAGCCCTCGCTGGGCCTGCTGACCGTCAACGCGCTGACCGCCTCCCACGGCGTGATCATCCCGCTGACCGCCGAGTTCTTCGCGCTGCGCGCGGTCGCCCTGCTCGTCGAGACGATCGAGAAGGTGCAGGACCGGCTCAACCCGGACCTGGAGATCGACGGCGTGCTGGCCACGATGTTCGACCAGCGGACCCTGCACTCCAAGGAGGTCGTGGGCTCGCTGGTGGCCGGCTTCGGGGACCGCGTGTTCGAGACCGTCATCAAGCGGTCCATCAAGTTCGCCGACGCCACGGTGGCGGCCACGCCCATCACCCTGTTCGCCGAGAACCACGACGGCGCCAAGGCCTACCGGCAGCTCGCCCGCGAGCTGATCTGCCGCGGCGGCGCGCCGTGACCGTCCGCTGAGCGCCGACGACGCCGGCCCGGCCCCGTCGCGGGACCGGGCCGGTCCTCTGCGCGCTCGCGGCCGGGGGAGCGGTGGCCGGGAGATGCGACGCCGCCGATCTGCGAGAATGGAGCGGGGCGTGTCCGTCTCCGGGCC
>NZ_JBFBBE010000393.1:0-1226 GCF_040682555.1 Streptomyces sp. NPDC051172 | reverse complement strand
TGCGGGTGGTCGAGGGTCCGAAGGCCGGGCAGACCATCGCCCTGGAGGGCCGTCCCCTGCTGATGGGCCGCGCCCAGGACGCCGACCTGGTGCTCGTGGACGACTACGCCTCCGGCCGCCACGCCCGGCTGTTCCCGCAGGGCACCCGCTGGTTCCTCGAGGACCTCGGCTCCACGAACGGCACCTACGTGAACGGCGCCCCCGTCACCCGCGCGCTGCCCGTGGGCCCCGGCACGGCCATCCGCATCGGCAAGACCGTCATGGAGCTCGAGGCCTGACCCATGACCCTCGTCCTCCGCTACGCCGCCCGCTCCGACGTCGGCCGCGTCCGTGCCAAGAACGACGACTCCGCCTACGTGGGCCGTCATCTGGTCGTGCTCGCGGACGGCATGGGCGGGCACGTGGGCGGCGACGTGGCGAGTGCGTCCACGGTGCTGGACCTGGCCCCGCTGGATGCGGTGGGCTACGAGGACCCGGCCACGGTGCTGCCGGACGAGATCCAGAACGCCAACCTGCTCCTCAACGAGCTGGTGCACGCCAACCCCAAGCTCGCCGGCATGGGCACCACGTGCACCGCCGCCCTGCTCGCGGGGACCACGCTGTACATGGCGCACATCGGCGACTCCCGGGCCTACCGGCTCGTGGACGGCGAGTTCTCCCAGGTCACCACGGACCACACGTTCGTGCAGAAGCTCGTGGACGAGGGGCGCCTCGAGGCCGGGGAGGCCCCGTTCCACCCGAACAAGAACGTGCTCATGCGCGTGCTCGGCGACGTGGACGCCTCCCCCGAGCTGGACGTGTTCGAGGTGCCCGTCGCCCCCGGAGAACGCTGGCTGTTCTGCTCTGACGGCCTCACGGACGTGGTCTCCCCCGAGAAGATCCACGAGGTGCTGCGGGACTCGGAGGCTCTCAACCAGGCCGTCGACACCCTCGTGGACCTCACCCTCAAGGGCGGCGCACCGGACAACGTGACCGTGGTGGCGTTCGAGATCGCGGAGGGCACGGCGGAGGAGCTGGCCCCCGTCCCGGACGTCCACCTGTCCGAGCAGGCCCTCGCCGCCGCCCACCCGCCCGAGGTCGGCCCGGTCTCCGGCCTGCTGCTGCGCGAGGACCTGGACGCACGGCCCCACCTGCTCGTCGGCGCGGCCTCCAACGCTGTGAGGACCGATCGCATCCCCGTGGTCACCCGCAGCTCCACGCGCCGCCGTGCCGCCGCCCTGCTCGGC
>NZ_JBFBBE010000392.1:0-1229 GCF_040682555.1 Streptomyces sp. NPDC051172 | reverse complement strand
GGCCAGACGCTTGTAACGGGCCTGCAGATAGGTGTCCTTGGATCTCGTCACGCTGAACGCTGCGGTCCTAGGGCGCCCTTGAGGTAGGGGTTACCGGGCCGGACCTTGGTGTTCTTGGTGCGGCCGGCGGACTCGTGGTGGCCGGGGCAGACCCCGGCCCAGGACGCGAGGTGCTTGGCCGAGGCGAACCGGGTCATGTCCCCGCCGGTCTCCGCGATGATCACCTCGGCGGTGGCCTGGTTGACGCCGGGGATGGTGTCGAGCAGGTCCAGTGCGGGGCGAAAGGGGGCCATCGCCTCCTCGATCCGCCCGGTGAGCTGGTCGATCATGGCGGTGAGCTGGTCGTACTGGTCCAGATACAGACGGACCAGGAATGCGTGGTGCTCGCGGAATTGCCCGGTCAGGGCCTCGGTCAGTTCGGGGATCTTGCTGCGGAGCCTTCGCTTGGCCAGCTCCGCCAGGATCTGCGGGTCGCGTTCGCCGGCGGTGAGGGCGGCGAGCATGGCCCGGCCGGAGACGCCCATGATGTCGGAGGCGACGGCGGAGAGTTTGATGCCGGTGTCCTCCAGCAGTTTCTCCAGGCGCTGGACCACCCGGCCGCGTTCCCGGGTGACGGTGGTGCGGGCCCGGGTCAGGTCCCGCAGCTCGCGCACCGGCTGGGGCGGGACGAAGGAGGGCCTGACCAGGCCGTGGGCGCCGAGCTGGGCCAGCCAGGCCGCGTCCGAGACATCGGTCTTGCGGCCGGGCAGGTTCTTGACCTGCCGCGCGTTGACCAGGATCACGTTCAACTCGTCGGCCAGCACGTAGTAGTAGGGCTTCCAGTAGTCCGACGTCGCCTCGATCACCACCAGCGTCACCTGCGCGGCCACCAGATGGTCCCGCAGGGCGAGCACCGCGTTCGTTGTCGACCCCCAGGTGGTCGTCTCGGTCGTGAACGACCCCCGGCGCCTCGCATTCGGCGTCCGGATGCACGCCTTGGCGTCCTTCTTGCTGATGTCCACACCCGCGCAGCGTTCATGCAGCACGTCCACGGCCCGCTCCTTCCACCGGTGAAGGGCCAGGAGAAACGCCGTCCCGGGAGGGCCGGGGTGGATCAGGAATTCTGACGCACGTGCTCGCAGCAACACTCCACGGTTCCCGTGGTCGGCCCTCAGCACCATGCTGACCAGCGAGCTGCACAGCATCACAGAGACATCGGTTTCGGCCGGAACGAACACTTCACGATCCCG
>NZ_JBFBBE010000391.1:0-1237 GCF_040682555.1 Streptomyces sp. NPDC051172 | reverse complement strand
AGCTGCCGCTGCTCGTCATCGACATCCAGCGCGGCGGGCCGTCCACCGGTCTGCCGACCAAGACCGAGCAGGCCGATCTGCTGCAGGCCATGTTCAGCCGCAACGGCGAGGCGCCGGTCCCGATCGTCGCCCCCAGAACCCCGGCCGACTGCTTCGACGCGGCCATCGAGGCGGCGCGGATCGCGCTGACCTACCGCACTCCGGTGATGCTGCTCTCCGACGGCTATCTGGCCAACGGCTCGGAGCCCTGGCGCATCCCGGAACTGGACGAACTCCCGGACCTGACCGTGCAGTTCGCGCAGGGCCCGAACCACACCCTGGACGACGGCACCGAGGTGTTCTGGCCGTACAAGCGCGACCCGCACACCCTCGCCCGCCCCTGGGCCATCCCTGGCACGCCCGGCCTCGAACACCGCATCGGCGGCATCGAGAAGGAGGACGGCACCGGGAACATCTCGTACGCCCCCGCCAACCACGACTTCATGGTCCGCACCCGGCAGGCCAAGATCGACGGCATCGACGTGCCGGACCTGGAGGTCGACGACCCGCACGAGGCGCGCACGCTGGTGCTCGGCTGGGGCTCGACCTACGGACCGATCACCGCGGCGGTACGGCGGCTGCGCACGGCAGGGGAGGCCATCGCCCAGGCCCATCTGCGCCACCTCAACCCCTTCCCCCGGAATCTCGGCACGGTGCTGCGCTCGTACGACCGCGTGCTCGTGCCGGAGATGAACCTCGGGCAGCTCGCCACGCTGATCCGGGCGAAGTACCTGGTCGACGCGGAGTCCCTCACCCAGGTCAACGGCATGCCGTTCAAGGCCGAACAGCTCGCGCAGGCTTTCAAGGAGGCCGTCCATGCCCACTGAGGCGCTGTCCCTGGTACCGAGGAGCGAAGTCGCCCTCGGCGCACGTGACTTCAAGTCCGACCAGGAGGTGCGCTGGTGCCCCGGCTGCGGTGACTACGCGATCCTGGCGGCCGTCCAGGGCTTCATGCCGGAGCTCGGCCTCGCCAAGGAGAACATCGTCTTCGTCTCGGGCATCGGCTGCTCGTCCCGCTTCCCGTACTACATGAACACGTACGGCATGCACTCCATCCACGGGCGGGCGCCCGCCATCGCGACCGGCCTCGCCTCCAGCCGGCGGGACCTGTCCGTGTGGGTGGTCACCGGCGACGGCGACGCCCTGTCCATCGGCGGCAACCACCTCATCCACGCCCTGCGCCGCAACGTCAACCTCA
>NZ_JBFBBE010000390.1:0-1238 GCF_040682555.1 Streptomyces sp. NPDC051172 | reverse complement strand
GTTGTGCTTGCGCAGGTGCTGCAGGAACTTCTCCGGGGGGACCGTGCCGACCACGTAGCGGGTGCCGGTGGCGTGGTCGGTCACGGTGTACTGCAGGACGTCGTCAGACATCAAGGGACCTCCGATCAGTAGACGTCCGCGACGAGGAGCCGGTGGGGCTGCTCGATGAGCGGCATGCCGACGCCGGAGACCTTGGTCCAGGTGCGGACCGGGTCGAACTCCTTCAGGACGGACGCGAACAGGCCGGGCAGCTGCTCGAAGCCGAGCACGCCGGCGTTCGAGGCCGCGAACTCCAGGGACTCGGCGGTGATGCCCCAGGCCGTGTAGCCCAGGTCGCGGGCGTTGGCCGGCAGCATGACCACGCGGTCGGCCGCGATGGGCCGGGTCGCGGTGCCGTTGACGTCGATCTGCGCGGAGTAGATGACGATCTCGGGCAGGTCGCGGGCGGTCAGGATGGCGCCCAGCTGGTTGTTGTCCAGCGTGGCCACCATGCCCGGGCCGGTCAGGCCGGCCAGGGAGCGGGCCTCCACGGAGGCCATGAGGTGGGCCTTGGCGATGCGGGACATGACGACGTAGCCGGGCCGCTCGCCGGTGTCCTCCTCGTACTGGTCAGCCCAGGCCGCCAGGTCCGAGACCGGGGTCGCGTTCTCGCGGTCCGACCAGAGGACGGAGGGCGCCACGAGGTGCTCGGCCGGCAGGCCGAAGTCGGCCTCCAGGGTGAGCCCGTTCTCGTTGGCCAGGGTGAACTTGCCGTCCGTGAGGACGTCGCCGCGCGCGAGCTCCATGCGGGCCTGGATGGACCCAGCGAGGTTCGCGCCGTCGTCGTACACCTGGTCCACGAGCTGTGCCGTGTTCCCGCTGCCTCCGGAGCGGATGCGCTCCAGCTGCAGCCGCTCGTGCTCGCCCAGCGGGATCTTCTCCGAGATCGGGGGCAGGGTCACCCGCGAGCGCTCGAAGGGCGAGCGGGCGCCGATCGGCGACTCGGCGTCGTAGGTGCGGAACGCCGCGGCGCGGTTGCGCTTGATGGTGCGGTCGATGCCGGCCTCGATGTCCGGGATGAGGACGTCGGGGAGGAAGCGGTTGAGGATCCACGCCGTCGGGGACGGGACCTCACGGACGTAGGCGGTGAGTGCCGGGGGCGGCACGAGGTCGATGATCTGAGCCATGGGTCAGTCCTCTCGGTCTCAGCGGGTGATGATGCGGCCGGCCATGTCGGTCTTCGCGGCGGTGTCCAGGCC
>NZ_JBFBBE010000389.1:0-1244 GCF_040682555.1 Streptomyces sp. NPDC051172 | reverse complement strand
GGCGAGGGTGAGGACCTGGTCAAGCACGTCGAGGCCGAAGCGCAGGTCCTCGTCCGAGATGTTCAGCGGCGGGCACAGGTGGAACCGGTTCTCGGCCATGAACAGCAGCAGCCCGCGGTCCTTGGCCTCGGCCATCATCCGCCCCATCACGGGCGCCACCTGACCGAGCGGGGCCAGCCGCTCCCGGGTCTGCCGGTCCTTCACCAGCTCGACAGCCCAGAACGCGCCGGCGCCGCGCACATCGCCCACGCTCGGATGGGCCGCGGCGATCTCGGCCAGCCGCGGCCCGATGATCTCCTCGCCGATGCGCTTCGCGTGGGCCACCATGCCCTCCTCCTCCATCGCGGTGATCGCGGCGACGGCGGCCGCGCACGCGAGGGGGTGGCCCGAGTAGGTCAGGCCGCCGGGGTAGGGCGTGGTCGCGAAGCTCTCGTAGACGTCGTCACTCATGGCGACGCCCCCCAGCGGCACGTACCCGGAGTTGACCCCCTTGGCGAACGTGACGATGTCCGGGGTGACGCCCGTGAGCTGGTGGCCGAACCACTCGCCCACGCGGCCGAAGCCGACCATGACCTCGTCGATGATCAGCAGGATCCCGTGCTCGCGGCACAGCTCCCCGACGCCGGCCATGTAGCCCGGCGGCGGCAGGAAGATGCCCGCGGTGCCGGGGACGGCCTCGAGGACCACGGCGGCCACGGTGGAGGGACCCTCGAGCTCGATCACGTCGCGCAGGTGGGCCAGCGCGCGCTCGGCCTCCTGCTCATCGCTCTCCGAGCCGAACGCGGAGCGGTACGTGTACGCGGGCTGGAAGTGCACGACGCCGTCGGACGCCGAGTCCGAGCCCACGCGTCGCAGGGAGCCGGTCAGGTTCGCGGTCAGGCGCGTGGCGCCGTGGTACGAGAGGTACGCGGAGAGCACCTTGTGCCGACCCGTGTGCAGGCGTGCCATCCGCACCGCGTGCTCGTTGGCCTCCGCGCCCGCGTTCGTGAAGAACACGTGGTTGATGGACTCCGGCAGCCGCTCGGTGATCAGCCGGGCTGCCTCGGACCGGGCGTCGTTGACGTGCTGCGGGGCCACGGTGGCGAGCGTCTCGGCCTGTTCGCGGATCGCGGCCACGATCTTCGGGTGGCGGTGGCCGACGTTCGTGAAGACGAGCTGGCCGCTGAAGTCGACCATGGGCCGACCCTCGCCGTCCCACACCCACGACCCCTCGGCGTCGAGGATGGTCATCGGATTCAGATCGC
>NZ_JBFBBE010000388.1:0-1247 GCF_040682555.1 Streptomyces sp. NPDC051172 | reverse complement strand
CTCGTCCAGCCCGGCGTCCTGACGGTATGCTCCGACATCCCCTACCCGCCCTTCGAGTTCGAGGAGAAGGGTGAGCTGACCGGCTACGACATCCAGCTGGTCGAGGCGGTGGCGGAGAAGCTGGGTCTCGGGGTGAACGTGATCGACTCCTCCTTCGAGGCCATCGAGTCGGGTGCCTCGCTCACCGGCTGCGACGTGAACGCCTCGTCGATCTCCATCACCGAGGCCCGCCAGCGCGTCATGGCCTTCACCCTCCCCTACCTCGACGACGACCTCGTCCTGGTCGCGAAGAAGGGCTCCGGCATCACCGACGTCGAGTCCGCGAAGGGCCGCCGGATCGGCGTGCAGGCCGCGACCACCGGCGATGAGTACGCCCAGCAGAACGGCCTGAGCCCCGTGCAGTTCGAAGACGGCGGCATGCAGATCCAGGCCCTCCAGGCCGGCACCGTGGACGCCGCCCTGGGCAACCAGTCCGTGCTGCTCTACTCGCTCAAGGACGACGATCGCTTCGAGGTGGTCGAGTCGCTGCCCACGGGCGAGCAGCTCGGCATGGCGGTCGGCCCACAGAAGGCGCAGCTCGGCTCCGCCGTGAACCGCGCGCTGCAGGAGCTGCGCAACGACGGCACCGTGGCCGAGCTCCAGGAGCGCTGGTTCGGTCAGGCACAGGAGGACTACCGATGAGCACGCAGACCCCCGTCTCGCCCGCACCGGCCATGAAGCCCGGCCGTGCGCGCCGCCGTCGCCGGCTGTCCCTGATCATCCAGGCGGCCGTCTTCGTCCTCACCCTCGTCGTCCTGGCCGTCCTCATCGACTGGGGCGCGCTCGCCGAGAACGTCCTGAACTTCCCCGCCGTGGCCCCGATGTTCCCCAACGTGATCCTCGTGGGCCTGGGCAACACGCTGTTCTACACGGTCACCTCGTTCGTCGTCGGCCTCCTGGGCGGCATCGTGCTCGCGCTCATGCGCCTGAGCTCGTTCGGCCCGTACCGGTGGCTGGCCACCGCCTACGTCGAGTTCTTCCGCGGCGTCCCCGCGCTGCTGGTGTTCCTCGCCTTCGGCTACGGGGTGCCCTTCGCGTTCGGGGTGTCCTGGCCGATCCCCGTCGTCGTGATGGTGGCCCTGGGCATGGTCTCGGCCGCCTATATCGCCGAGACCCTGCGTGCCGGCCTGCAGGCCGTGCCCCGCGGCCAGATGGAGGCGGCCCGGTCCCTCGGCATGCCGACGTGGCGGGCCATGGTCACCATCGTG
>NZ_JBFBBE010000387.1:0-1248 GCF_040682555.1 Streptomyces sp. NPDC051172 | reverse complement strand
GTGCCGACGGCGCTGCGGCTGCCTTCGCCGAGGATGAGGTCGCCTTCCCAGTGCCCAGGAACAGCGCGATCGTCGGCTTCTGCGGGGCGCTCGCTAAGCATCACCATGCCGGGGATGCGGCCGCGGCCATCGGTGGTTCCGCGAGGCTTGCGGGCAGTTCGTCCGGACCGCAGACACCGCGCCAGCTCGCGACGCAGCTCGCCGCGGCCTTGCACGAACAGCGACTGGTAGATCGTCTCGTGGCTCACGCGCATCTCCGGATCATCGGCGTGATCCAACCGTAGGCGCGCTGCCACCTCTTCGGGCGACCACAGTTGCTCCAGCCGGCTGGCGACCTCCTCAAGCAGCCGACCCGACGCGAGCTTGAATGGCTTCGGTCGGCGAGCTTGATGGCGGGCGCGTTCGTGCGCATGCCAGGCCGAGTAGTCGCAGCGCCCGCCGCCGCGCTTCACCTCCCGGCTGACGGTGGACACCGCACGCCCCAGTTGCTCGGCGATCGCGGTGAAGGTGTCACCACGATTGATCCCCAGCAGGATCTGCTCGCGCTCGTCGATCGTCAGGTTGCCCTGGCGTGGTTCCCAGCCGAACGGCTTGGCGTCGACGTGCCTGCCGGTCCGGGCCATGATGCCGACCATCGGCGCACTGCAGCCGATCTCCTTGGCGATGTCGACCAGCCGCCAGCCCTTCGCGTGAAGCCTGAGTGCGAGCTGCTTCTGCTCCCGGCTGAGATGGCCGTGCTTGCCCTGCATCCGGATCCTCCTGTGATCAGTAACTGCCTCATCTCACAGGACTCGTTGCGCTGACTGCTTGAATCCGCCTTCCTCCACGCCCGGCCCGGCTCGCGGCCATCACGCCCGCCTGCTCAGCCTGCCCGGCACCGCCGCCCAGCCACGCGGTGACCGCAAGCATGAAGATCGGCATGGCCGCGGCCACGAACACCAGCACCATGCCAGCCACGGTCTGCACCCAGTCCGTGGACAATGCCGCCATCGCCATGCCCAGCCGCACGACGGCGGCTGCGATCGGCCCGGCCATGATCAGCCCCAGCATCATCGACAGCCACCGCCCCGCGAGCGCCTTGGCCGGCTCCAGGGCCAGCGAGAAGATCGCCGGGGCCGCGAACGAGGCCAAAATCAGAATCAGCACCAGACGGAAGATCATCATCGCCATCAGCACGAAGCAGGCGAAGAAGATCACCAGCGCGATGATCACCGCGACCACGATCATCCCGTTTTCCGAGTTCTCGCT
>NZ_JBFBBE010000386.1:0-1249 GCF_040682555.1 Streptomyces sp. NPDC051172 | reverse complement strand
GCGGCGAAGAAGTAAGTGCCCGCCCTGCCCCTCGGCGAGCCGGTCCCCGACGACGGCTGGCTGCCGGCCGACGTCGGGCAGCGGGTGCGCGCGGCCGCCGGCGACGGCGCGGCGCGCACCTTCAGCCTGTACGTCCACGTGCCGTTCTGCACCGTGCGCTGCGGCTACTGCGACTTCAACACGTACACGGCCGTCGACCTCGGCCCCGGCGCGGGTCGCGGCGACTACTGGGAGTCGGCGGTCGCGGAGCTGGACTTCGCCGCGGACGTGCTCGCGTCCTCGGACGTGCCCGCCCGCCCGCTGCACACGGTGTTCTTCGGCGGCGGCACGCCCACGCTCCTGCCGGCCGCGGACCTCGTGCGCATCCTCCAGGCGGCGGTGGACCGGTTCGGGATCGCGCCCGGCGCGGAGGTCACCACCGAGGCCAACCCGGACACCATCACCCCGGAGTACGCCCGTGAGCTCGCGGCCGGTGGCTTCACCCGCCTCTCCCTGGGCATGCAGTCCGCGGTGCCGCACGTGCTCGCCACGCTCGAGCGCACCCATCGGCCCGAGTCCGTCCCCGCCGCCGTCGCCGCGGCCCGGGAGGCCGGCCTGGAGGTGTCCTTGGACCTGATCTACGGGACCGCGGGAGAGTCCCTCGCCGACTGGCGGGCCACGCTCGAGGCCGCCGTCGCACTGGCCCCGGACCACGTGAGCGCGTACTCGCTGATCGTGGAGGAGGGCACCAAGCTCGGGGCCCAGGTGGCCCGCGGCGAGGTGGCGGACGTGGACCCCGACGACCAGGCGGACAAGTACCTGCTCGCCGAGGAGCTGCTCAGCGCCGCCGGCTACCGCTGGTACGAGGTGTCCAACTGGGCGCGAGACCCGCGGGGGTCCGGGGTCCACCGCGCGCGGCACAACGTGGCGTACTGGGAGGACCAGGACTGGTGGGGGATCGGCCCGGGCGCGCACTCGCACCTCGCCGGCGTCCGGTTCTGGAACGCCAAGCACCCCGCCGCCTACGCGCAGCGGCTGGCCACGGGGGTCACCCCCGCCGTGGGCCGCGAGCGGCCCGACGCCGACGCGCGGCGACTCGAGCGCATCATGCTCGCGGTGCGCACGGTGGACGGGCTCCCGACCGCGGAGCTCGTCTCGGAGACGCCGGGGGAGGCCGCACGGATCCGCGGGGCGATCGCCGAACTCATCGCCGCGGGCCTGCTGGACGGGCGCGCCGCCGTCGACGGGCGCATCGTCCCCACGCTCGAGG
>NZ_JBFBBE010000385.1:1008-1256 GCF_040682555.1 Streptomyces sp. NPDC051172 | reverse complement strand
TGGCTGGTGGTGCTGTTGGCCGCCAACGCCTTCTTCGTGGCGGGTGAGTTCGCGGTCATGGGCGCCCGCCGGGCGCAGATCGAGCCGAGGGCCGAGGCCGGCTCCCGCCGGGCCCAGGTGGCGCTCTACGCGATGGAGCACGTCTCCCAGATGCTGGCCGTCTGCCAGCTTGGCATCACGGTGTGCTCCCTGCTGATCCTCAACGTGTCCGAGCCGGCGCTGCACCACCTGCTCGTCGTCCCGATGGG
>NZ_JBFBBE010000385.1:0-998 GCF_040682555.1 Streptomyces sp. NPDC051172 | reverse complement strand
TGGGCGCCCTCGGGGTGCCGGCCGCGGCGGCGGACGTCACCGCCTTCGTGCTCGCGCTGCTGGTGGTCACCTTCCTGCACGTGACCCTGGGCGAGATGGTGCCCAAGAACGCCGCCGTCTCCTTCGCGGACCGCGCCGTGATGCTGCTGGCCCCGCCGCTCGTGTGGCTCTCGAAGCTGCTGCATCCGGTCGTGGCCGCGCTGAACTGGACGGCCAACCTCGTGCTGCGCGCCCTGCGCATCGAGCCGAAGGACGAGGTGGCCTCCTCCTACACGCTCGAGGAGGTGCAGTCGATCGTGGCCGAGTCCACCCGCTCGGGCACCCTGGTGGACGAGTCCGGCGTGCTGCACTCGGCCCTCGAGTTCTCGGACCGCCGGGCCGGGGACGTGATGGTGCCGCGTGAACGGGTCGTCACCGTCCCCGAGGGGATCACGCCGCACGACTTCGAGTGGACCGTGGGCCGCGTGGGCTTCTCCCGGTTCGTGGTCGAGGACCCCGACGGCGGCTACACCGGCTACCTGCACCTGAAGGACGTCCTCACCGTGGAGCCGTCGGGGTACGACGAGCCGATCCCGCTCACGCGCGTGCGGTCGCTGGCCAACGTGCGGCTCGAGGACGAGGTCGAGGACGCCCTGGCGCTCATGCAGCGCACGGGCTCCCACCTCGCCCGGGTCATCACGCCCGAGGGCGAGACCGCGGGCATCCTCTTCCTCGAGGATGTGCTCGAGGAGCTCGTCGGGGAGATCAACGACGTGACGCAGTCGCCACGTCGGTTCCGGCCCGCGTAAGCGTCGCACAGGCAGCGCGGTGCTACTGTTGAGAACCGATTTCATGCACCGCCCCCGACACGAACGAGGTCGCCCCATGCTCCGCCGCCGTCGCCTGCCCGCCCTGACCGGGGCCCTCGCCGCGCTCACCCTGAGCCTCGCCGCGTGCGGCGGGACCGACGGCGGCTCCTCGGGTGCGCAGGCCGCGGGCGCCTCTGCGGCCGCCGGGTC